>CAYZKY010000006.1:60579-81623 GCA_964478815.1 uncultured Verrucomicrobiota bacterium | reverse complement strand
GGACACTCCGGGGCTTCCCGCCGGAATGTAGACTTCTCCGATAAACGGAGGGGGTCAGAAATGGTGAAGGCCAGGTCATTTTGCGCACAGGAAGTCCTATTTACGGGGGTTTCGTGAGGGTGGGCGGTTTTTGACAAGGCTCTCGAGTTTCGGGGGCGAGGAAGCTCACCACCGAGGCACGGAGGCACCGAGAGGAAGGGAAGCAAGGATAGCCGAGAGCCGATTGGAACGATCAGGGCGTTCAGGGCATGGGACAAAGATCCGAGGTTCTTCCCAGAGGAACGGACACGGCGGTTGGGCGGGGTCGCGCGGCGGAGAGTCGGAACAGGAGGGGCGAACGTTTCGCACCTGTTGTTCGGAATCGATCCGAGCGACCGCGAGTCTGGGTTCGCGATCATGGGGCAAGCATGCCGCAGGGGAGGCGGCTGCGCCAGAGGAAGGTTTAGGTTTTTTTGGCGAGCATTTGGGAAAGAAGGGGCGAGGCCAGACGGTTTCGGAGCATTTGATCGCAAGCGCGCGGTCCGATGCGAACGTTACCAAAGCAGCGGCATTGCCGTAAGCCGGAACGTGTGGGTCGCTGGTGACGAGGACACGTCCTTCCGAGTTGGCTTGCGCGATGAGCAAGCGGTGTATCCTTCGTGGTTGGGCCTTGATCGTATCGAATTTGCCCAAGGCGTTCTCCCGACCATGATGAATTCACCGCAATTGATAAGCCAGGCCAATGAAACCCCTTCCGAGGTTGACTCCGCCGCCCATAATACGAACTCTTGGTCACATGGCAGATCTAGCCAGCACGTCACGGGATTCCGCACGATTCGCAGGAACGATGAGCGGACAAATCATCACCTCTGCGTGGTGGTTCGGCTCAGCGTTCCTGGCGCTGTGGTTGGTCTATCCCGCAGCAGCCCAGGTCGATCAGGAACGTGCCGAAGCCTACTTCAAGGAGGCAGCAGCCATCTGTCAACGCGACGGCGGACGACTCTGGGGCACCTCGTTGCACGGCCCGATGGTGTTTGCCGACGCGCGGACGCGAACGCTCGCGACAAACCAGCCTCGCCCCGCGGAGGAGCAGCCCCGATCTCTTGGGTTCGCGAATTCGCCGATGGAGTGGGGCGGCACGCGTTGGGCCGCCTTCATGTGGGATTTTACGACGTCCCTGCCGGATGCGCGCACGCGGAACATGTTCTTTTTACACGAGCTTTTCCACCGTGTTCAGCCTGAACTCGGACTGGTTACCCTCAGCGGACAGAATGCGCATTTAGACACTCTCGAAGGTCGAATTTGGTTGCGGCTCGAGTGGCGAGCGCTGGCACGGGCGCTCGGTCAATCTGGCGAGGATCTCAGGCGCGCCGTGAGCGATGCGGCCGCGTTTCGATTGGCGCGTCGATCGCAGTTTGCCAATTCCGCTGAGAATGAGCGTCGCGAAGAGATCACGGAAGGTCTCGCTCAATACACAGGCACGGTCGCCGTGGCCGCGTCGCACGCCGAAGCAGTCGCCAGCGTGGTCGAGCAACTGGCTGCGGCAGAACAGCACGAGACATTCCTGCAGCAAGCCTACACAACCGGTGTGGCGTACGGAATTCTGCTGGATGACGCATCGCCGGATTGGAGGCGCACGGTGCGCGGCACTTCTGACCTTGGGCAGATGCTGATGGCGGCCCTGGATATCACGCCAGCCCAAAACGCGGTGGAAGCGTCTCAGCGTTACGGCGGCGCGGAGCTCCGAACTGCAGAACAGACCCGCGCCGAACAGCGGGCGGCCCGTATGCGCGAGCTGCGGAAACGATTCGTCGATGGCCCCGTGCTTATCGTTCCGTCCGGCGGAGGTGGATCGTTTAACGCCGTGGGCGCCACGCCTATTCCGGGAGCGGGGACGGTGTACGTTTTGCCGTACCGTCAGAAGGGTGACTGGGGCACCTTGGACGCGACTAACGGCGTTCTGGTCGGCGATGATGGCACGCGACGATTACCGGGGCCGGTTCGCGTTGATGGCACCAAGGTCACAGGCGAGGGCTGGACCGTAACAGTTGCTACTGGATGGCTCGTGCGCTCGGGAGCTCGTTCCGGCGATTACCAGATCATTCGCGACCGGCAGTAGGTGGATCCGGAACACCAGACAGGCGGCTGGGGTAACACCGGGAGGCATGTTCGAACCGCAGTTTTAACCCCCTCCTAAGGAGAGACGGAGGCGCGGAAGAATTCGGAGCCGGAGGAAGGATGGTTGGTCTGCCAGCCGAAGGAGCCGGTGAAGCCGGGTGCGACGAGGATTTCCTGCCAAGTCTTGAGGTCCAGGCTGCGCTGGATGGACAGGGTGCCCCAAACGTTTCCGGTGACGAGGAACTTCATCTCGAAGGCTCCCGCCGCGTGTGTCTGGAGGCTGATCGTCGGGATCACCCGATCGCCGACGATCCGAACGACGCCGGGGAAATCGAGGCCGTTGACGGTCGTGAATCCCCCGCCGACGAGGATGTCGCCGTTGGATTCTCTGAGGAAAGCTCGTGCTGGGCCGTTCAGGAGGACGGGCGAGAAGGAATTGTCGATCTGGCCCAATCGATCATAACGATGCACACTTATTTATGGCTCAGGAGATTAGCCGAGTTTGGCGCGGTTAGCCCGACACTTCCTCATAGCGAGCTTTAATCAATTCTCCCACTCCGCCTTCTCCAGCGCCGAATAGCACCTCGCGTGCTATGGTTGAACACGACATTCGTCAAACGAAATTCCCGTCGCTTTGAGCTTCCGGTAGATTATCCGAAATCTGTCAGAAACAAAAAGTTCTCGAGGGTCTTCTGGGAGGCGAAACAAATCACAATTTTGGATTCGGTTCGCGAAAAGTGCAGCCGTAATAATTGCACTCACATTTCCAGAAACGTTGGGGCGGGGGAGGATCGTGTTATCACGATAATATACCTTCGATTCACGATGATCCAAAGCATCGCGAAATGTAAGTACGTTAGCCATTGCATGACCTGATATATCGCATCCTCGCCCGTCACGCACTCGGCATGGCAAAAACTGCAGATCCCCTATGCCTGCTGACAAAAGCGCATCTTGCAGGCGTCTTGAGTAAATTGGGAAGAGATAAGCACGAAAAGTCGTCCTGTCAGCAAAGCTATTCATAAGAACGTCGTCGACTCGCGTCCAATTCTGCTTATTTGTTGCATAAAAGGCTACTCCTTCTGGCCAATTGTTAATTTTTTCACCTTTATACAGCCGTTGTGGATCAAATCCCTTGAAATCGGCCTCTGTCGTCTCCAACGATTCTGCCATGCTCGAAGACATGCGAGATAATACACGATACCATTTCATTCGAAAGCCGATTTAACCAACTCGGGATTTGTCGCAAGTTTTTTTATATTACGATGGCAAAGCCGCTTGTATCCGGAGCGAACGTTCGGGCGAGGCGCCCGAAGTGCTGGCGCACGGCGGACAGCCGGGGCGGCCGTCCTACCCAAAATGAGCACTCCCATTCTACCAGTATATTCACGGAGTTGGTATGAGTGGGCCCGGGTGCGGGGGCGGCGGGCGAGACGCCCGCCGGGACAGCCGAGACGGCTGTCGCTACCCAGAGGGGCACGACCGGCAGTCTGAATCAGGGCCGAATTTGCGAAATCGCGCCCGGCCCAGGCAACGTGCTGGCTACTCGCTATCGCCACCGGTATCGGCGCAGAAGCCGCGCGGGCCGCCGCCGCTGAGGAAAGCGACCAGGGTGCGGCCGGATTCGGAATGGGCGAGCGCGCTGGCTTGGGCGAGGCGTTCGGCGAACCGGCCCTCGCCGCGAAAGAGGAGATGGTAGAGGCGCTTCAGCTCCAGGCGGTCGTCCGGAGCGATTCCGGCGCGGCGCAGGCCCACGGTATTCAAACCGCAAATCCCATTCACTCCGGTGGCGACGGTGTAGGGGGGCAGGTCTTTGCCGATGCCGGCGCGGCCTTGCATCATGGCCAGGGTGCCGAGGCGCACAAATTGATGCACCAGGCAATTGCCGGAAATGAACACGCGATCCGCGACCGCGACATGGCCCGCCAGCAGAGCGCCATTGGCGATGATAATATGATTCCCGAGCGCGGAATTGTGACCGACATGGCAATGGGCCATGAGGAGATTATTCGAGCCGATGGTGGTCGCTTCCGAAAGCTTGTTCGAACGATGGACGGTGACGTGCTCGCGGAACACATTGTCGTCCCCAATCCGCAATTCGGTCGGCTCGCCGCGATAACGCAAGTCCTGCGGCGCATCGCCCATGACACATCCGGCGTGGAAGCGGTTGCGGGCGCCGATCCGCGTCTGGCCGGTCAGGTACACATGGGGCCCGATGTCGCAGTCCGGGCCGACTTCGACCCCGCCGTCGATGACCGCATACGGCCCGACGCGCACGCCTTCACGCAGGCGGGCGGCGGGATCGATGACAGCCGTGGGATGGATGCTCACGAGTAGAAAAGTCCCAATTCCCGCAGCGACGCGTAGTCCTTCGGGCGGCTGGCGGTGCGCGCGCCGATAATGACGTGGTCGACCAGCTCGATTTTCAAGATCTGCCCGGCGCGGATCATATCCCGGGTCATGCGCACGTCGGCATCGGAAGGGGAAGGATCGCCGGTCGGATGGTTATGCACCAAGGCGATGGCCGCGGCATTGGCCGCGATGGCGGCGCGAAAAACATCCCGGGGATGCGCCAGGGCGCTATCGACCGTGCCTTGGGAAATGCGTTCGATGCGAATGAGCCGCCGCCGGACGTTGAGGAGCAGCACATGCAGATACTCGACCTCGTGAAAGCGCACTTCCTCGCGCATGAAATCGGCGATCGTTTCGGGCCGGTCGAGGAGCGGGCTCTCCCCGCGCAACTCGCGCGCCATCCGTTGGGCCAGGGTGAAGGCGCTGCGGAGGCCGATGGCCTTGTCGCGCCCCACGCCCTTGACTCGCTGCAAATCCTCCAGCGGCGCGCGGGCGAGCCGGTCGAGCGTGCCGAATTCGCGCAGGAGTTGCTCCCCGATGTGAACGGCGGAAAAGCCCTTCGAACCCGTGCGCAGCAGAATGGCCAGCAATTCGGCATCCCGCAAATGCTCGGCCCCGCGTTCGACGAGCCGCTCCCGGGGGCGCTCATGCTCCGGCAAATCCTTGATCCGCGTGTTTCCTTCCTGGTTCAATCGCGCGCCAGCCTGCAAAGTCGGCCGGGCAAATTCAAGCGGCGACTACGAGGGGGGGGGTGCGATCGGAAGTGGCCGCTGGTGCCGCTCCGGCCGGGAAGAAAGGCAGTGGAAACTGAAGACGATCTTCGCCAAAAAGCGTCAGTGTTTGCGAGTGCGGACAGGCGAAACTTTCATGCTTGACCATCTCAAATGCATGTGAAGAACTGTTCTCGCTCTAACCATATGAATGTTTCTACCCTAGTCACTTTGACGGCGCTGGCTTTTGCTGGTGTCGCCAGTTCAAATTCCTCAGCCGAGACCTTCGACTTTACCTACTTCACGAGATTTAATAGAGATAATGTACTAACTGGCAGCCTCGAAGGCACTCTTCAGCCGGACGGAAATACAGTGTTCGTCACCGCTGTGACGGAAGTCCGCCTCAACGGCGTTCCCGGACCGCAACTGCCGTACCTTCGGACGATTTATGGAGAGTACGGCAAGGGTGCGCTGGTTACGATCGATGGTTCGCTAATGGACATCCTTGCGGCAGATTTGGGAGTGCCAGGACAGGCTTTCTTAATCTCTACGGAGTTCGAGCATTTCGATTTGTTCCAGACCACTCCTCTGTTGGGCTCCGCCTACGAAGTATATACTCCGCTCAACTGGCGCTTGCGGAAGCCAGACGATCAAGAAGTAGAAGTACCAGACGCCGGATCGACTCTAGGCCTGCTGGCCTTTGCTTGCGGCAGGCTCTTTTGGCGCGGCCTCAGGCTCATCAGCGCCTGATTTGCCTAATGCCGAAGCGATACCCGGACTGCGCGTGACGCATTTTACAGGCTCTCAGCCAGATTTCTCGCCGGGATACCCCTTTGCCGGAAGGCGTTGAGCAGCGCCTCCGGCTGGTCCGTGCCCAGCGCAAACCGCCGGCCATCGCGGAGCGTCACCGCCACGGCGTCGTATCCCGAGACGTTGTAGAGCCAGCCGTGCGGCCCACAATGAATCCCCCACCCTTCCATCCAGGTAGTGCGCACGGCTTGCACCCCCAAAACATCCGCCAGAGGAACTTTCTTCCGGATCAAACCCGGCCCGAAGCGCCAACGCAATTCCGAGTCCGCGATTTCGACCGTCAGGCTGTGGAAGCGCCATCCGCAAATCAGCAGTATGGGGACCCCGGCGAGGGCCGGCCGTGCCACCAGCAGGCCGAGCGTCAAGACCAGCGCCGCCGCCGCGGCCATCGCGACGACCATGAATTTCCCGGGCTGGGTATGCCGATAGTCGTTCATGGAACCTGCTCATAACTCAGCCCAAGCACGCCCTCCTGGCGAGCAAAAGGCGATGCGGATGTCCGCGCGAAGCGGCTGGCCCTTCCACGGATAGCGATCCCACTGTTTCCGCTTGCACCCGGGGAGCGGGTGGACTATCGCACTCCCTGGATGAATTCGGAGCGGAGGAGTCGCGGGTGCTTTTTCTACGGTTGCCTGACCTTGGTGCTGGTCTTCCTCGGCCTGGTGGTCGGCACCTATTTCGGCACTCGGTACGCGGTCAAGAAACTGGTCGCGACCTACACCGAAGCCGCGCCCGCGGAAGTCCCTTCGATCGGCCTGACCGACGCCGATGTGGCGCGGCGCGCGGATGAACTCCGCACGCAATTCCAGCGCGGGGGCGCCGACCAGATTGCCCTCGAAGCCAACGACTTGAACGTCCTGCTGCGGCAAAATCCGAAGGCCATGCAGGTGCTCTCCAACCGCATCCACTTCGCGCTCGAAACCAACCTGGTCAAAGCCACGGTCAGCCTGCCCCTGGATGAATTCAAGCCCTGGCAGCAAGCCACCACCCGGCTGCTCGCGCCGAGCCTCAAGAATCGCTATCTGAACGCCTCCGTTTACTTCGCCCCCGTGTTCACCAATGCCGAGTTGCAAATCGAACTCAAGGATGTACGAGTCCACGGCATGTCTCTCCCGGTCGAATTCACCAGCAAACTCAGCCTGAATGAAGCCACCCGCGACGCGAACAGCAACCCGGCGGTGCGCCAGGTCCTGGATCGCGTCGAGGGCGTCGCCATCGAGAACGGCCAGCTCATACTGCGCTTCAAGAAACCATAAACAGAAAGATCTCTATGCTTCACTACACCATCGTTTTTCTCGTCATCGCGCTCATCGCAGGTGTTCTTGGCTTCGGCGGCGTCGCCGGGACTGCCGCCTGGATTGCCAAGGTCTGTTTCGTCATTTTCCTCATCTTCGCGATCCTCGCGTTTCTCAAGAAATCCAAATAATCCCCGTGTGTCTGCCGCGCACGCAGGCCGCGTTGGGGGCATTCCGCATTGACGCGTTGGATGGGGTTCCTCATCCTCGACGCATGATCACACTGCGCCGATGGATGGCCGCACTGCTGTGCGCCTCCCCTGCCCTCCTCTGGGCGGAAGTCAACAAGGTCGAGACGGTCGCGCCGAATGTCTATTTCCACGAAGGGGATATAACCCGGGGCCATTGCAACAATGGCTGGGTGGTGCTCGACGACTATGTGCTGGTCATCGACGCCAACTTCCCCTCCGGCGCGCACGAGGTCATTCCCAAGATTCGCCAGCTTACCGACAAGCCGATTCGCTTCGCCTTCGATACGCATCACCACGGCGATCACGCTTACGGAAACCAGGTCTGGGTCGAGAACGGGGCCACGCCCGTCGCGCACACCGGAGTGGTGGAGGAAATGAAACGCCTCGAGCCCGGCCGCTGGAACGACGCCGCCAAGGGCCGCCCGGATGTCGCCAACAGCAAACTGAAATTGCCCACCCTGCTCTTCCCGGATCAGATGTATTTCGACGACGGCCAGCGCCGCGTCGAGTTGCGCCATTTCGGCGTGGCGCATACGAAGGGCGATGGGTTCGCGTGGCTCCCCAAGGAGCGCATCCTTTTCACCGGCGACGCCTGCGTCAACGGGCCGTATAACTTCACGGGCGATGGGGACATTCACGCGTGGATCAAGACGCTCGAACGCGCCAAACAGCTCAAGCCCGTCATGGTCTGCCCCGGCCACGGCCCCACCGGCGACGGGTCGGTGCTGGAGGACCAGCAGATGTACTTCCGCGAACTGCTCGCGCAGGCGAAAAAGCTTCGAAAGTCCAAACTCAAAAAGCCGGAGGAATCCATCGCCGCCGCGCGCGAAGCGCTCAAGCAGAATCCCCGCATCGCCCGGTATGTGGGAGACTTCTTCCCGCACCAGCTTGAAAAAGCCTACATGGAACTGGGCGGCAAACCCTTCCTGGCCAAGCAGGTCCAGGCGGAACAGCGCGACCGCCACCTCCACTCCCACGGGCACGATCATTCTCATGATCGCGACCACGCCCACCCGAAACCGGCCGGAACGAAGCGCTCGTAGCGGATCTCGCACATCGGGCCCATGCGGACGGGGCAATGCAACGGCCTAAAACGCTCCATTGCCAAATAGCCGCGTCAGGGCGATGGTTGGCACAGCGACCCATGATTTCGCGCGCCTGCATCGCGTTCACGCTCCTGGCAGCAGCCTTGGGCCTCGGTCGTGCCGAAGCCCCGCGCGATGCCGCGCATCCCGACGCCAAAAGCGAATCCGCCGAAATCCGCGCGAGCCGCGTCACCGATTCGGTCGCCCGCCAGCTTCCGCGGCTGGGTTCCACGGAAGGAGCCGTCGCCCGCCGGAATTTCATCGACACCCGTCTCTTCGCCGCAATGGAGCGTGACGGCATCCCGCACGCCCCCCTGTCGAACGATTACGAATTCGGTCGGCGCGTCCACCTCGATCTGACCGGCCGCATTCCCACCATTGAGCGCCTTCGCCAATTCGTCGAGGATTCCGGCCCGGACAAGCGCGACCGCCTGATCGACGAACTGCTCGAAAGCCAGGCTTGGGTGGACCACTGGGCTTATTGGTTTGGCGACCTCGTGCGGAATTGCGGCAACCGCATCGGCGATCCCACCACGCAAAACTTCGATGGCTGGATTCGTGCTTCGCTCAAGGCCGACAAGCCCTACGACCAGTTCGTGACCGAAATGCTCACCGTGTCGGCTCCGAACTCAGTCTGGCTTCCGGACGCGGCCCCCGCCGGTTTTCTGGCCCGCTGGCACGTCGCCGGCGACACCATGTATTCCGACCGCCACGAAGACACCTCCGACGAAATCGCGGTGCAAACCGCGCGCGTCTTCCTTGGCGTCAATTATCAGTGCATCTCCTGCCACGGCGGAAAGGGCTTTCTCGAAAAGGTCGATGTCGACCTCATCTCCAAGTCCCGCTCCGATCTGTGGGCGATGGCCGCCTTCTTCGGAAAGACCCGCGTCCAGATCGTCCCCTTTCAGGATCGGTTCACCATCACCGATGACGGCTCCGGTTACGACGCCACCGCACCCAGCTCGGTGCGCCTGCAACGCCGCGGCACGGAGGTGCAACCCGCGTTCATGCTGACCGGCGAGAAGGCCGATCCCGCGAAACCGCTGCGCCCCCAATTCGCGCGGATGCTCACGACGCATCCGCAATTCGCCCGCGCGTCCGTCAATTGGTTCTGGAAAGAGTTGTTCGGATTGGGCCTGGTCGAGCCGGTCGACGCGTTCGACCTCGCGCGGCAAGACCCCGCCAACCCGCCGCCCGCGCCGTGGACGATTCAGCCGCTCAATCCCGGCTTGCTCGATGAGTTAGCGCGCGACTTCTCGTCGCATGGTTTCAGCCTGAGGCATCTCATGCGGCGGCTCGCCCAATCCAGCGCCTACCAGCTTTCCGCCCGTTTCGATGGCGAATGGAAAGCCTCCTACACGCCTTACTTCGCGCGCCGCTACATCCGCCAGCTCACGGCCGAGCAGTTGCACGATGCGATCTGCCAGGCCACCCAGGTCTTCGGAAATTATCGCTACCGCGACATGGCCTACGGCACCGAGCGCCCGCCCATCCGGTTCTGGACGCAGGCCGCCTCGCCGGAAAACATCTCGGGCGAAGCGAAGGCGTTCCTGCAAACCTTCGGCCAGGCCAATCGCGAGCAGTTCGATCGCCAGCCCGGCGGCTCGATCCTTCAGGCCCTGATGCTGATGAATAATCCCTTCGTGACCCGCCGCGCCCGGGCCGAAAATGGCAGCACGGTCGAACAACTGGTGAAGTCCGACCGTTCGGGCGAGGCCATCGTCGAAGCGCTTTACCTCTCCACCCTGTCGCGGCCGCCGCTGCCCGCGGAACGGGCCTTGGCCGCTTCCTGGATCGAGCAGGACCGCCAGACCGGGGTGGAGGACCTGCAGTGGGCCTTGCTCAACAAACTCGATTTTGTTTTCAATTACTAAGCGCCATGAACCCGCCCCCATCGCTGTTTCTCTCGCGCCGCCAGCTCCTGCGGTTGGGCGGCCTGACGCTGGCCGGCGGATTTCTCCGGCCCTTCCGCGCGTTCAACGTCCACGCGGCGGAAAAAGCCCGTCCCCGCGGCACCGCCCGGCAGGTGCTGTTCATCAATCTCGAGGGCGGCCTGAGCCAGGTGGACAGTTTCGATGCCAAGGAAACGCCTTCCACTCCCGATTATTTCGATATCCGCACCTTCGGCGGGGTGCGGCTCCCGTCCGGCGTCTTCAAGCGCCTGCCCAAGGTGCTCGATCGCGCCACGGTGGTGCGATCCATGGCCGCCTGGGATGCCGTCCATGGTCGCGCCCAGTACTACATCCAGACCGGCCATCCCTTGAATCTCGCCCTCTCCAAGGAAGTGCCGGCCATCGGCGCCGTTGTGTGCTACGAATTGCGGAAGGAACGGCGCGACGGCGATTCCCTGCCCGCGTTCGTCTCCATGAACATGGCCCCGAACCAGGCGGGCCTGATCGGCAACGGTTTTCTCTCGGCGGAGTTCGGCCCGCTCAATTTGAGCGTGAAAGACACCGCCCCCAACCTCGCGCCCTCCGGCGATCAGGCCGGCGTCCTGCAACGGAGATGGAGTCGTTTGCAGGAGCTGGACCGCACGCTTCGCCAGGGCGACCCGGCGGTGGGCCGGGAATTCGCCGATTACCACGAATATTATCGCGGCGCGTGGTCGATCATGAACGATCCCCGCCTCGCCAAGGTGCTCGAGTTGTCGCCCGAAGATCGGCAGCGCTACGGCGAGACCCCCATCGGCACCTCGCTCCTCCTCGCCCGCCAGTTGTTCGAGGCCGATGCCGGCACCCGCTTCATCCTCGCCAGCCACGGCGGCTGGGATCACCACGGAGATATCTACAAGGAGAAGACGCGCAGCCATGTCGTGCTCATGCGCGAGCTGGATGACGCGCTCACCAGCCTGCTCGAAGACCTGGCCGCCCGGCCCTCGCCGCGAGACCCCGCCAAGTCCATGCTCGATGAAACCCTGGTGGTTTGCCTCAGCGAATTCGGGCGCACCCCCGGCCCGGTCAGCGAAACCCGCCAGGGACGCGAACATTACATCCACGCGCATTGCGGCCTCCTCGCGGGCGGCGGCATCCGCCGCGGCGCGGTGATCGGCGCCACGGACGATCTCGGAGCCCAGGTCGTGGAACCCGGCTGGGCCGGCCGCCGCGCGATCTACATGGAGGACATCGCCTGCACCATCTACTCCGCCCTCGGCATCGATTGGTCGACCATCATCGAGAGCACGCCCTCGGGCCGGGCCTTCCACTATGTCGAACCCGCTTCCGGCACCAAGTACATGCGCTTCCAGCCCGTCGACGAGCTGTTTGCGTAACGAGTGGCCCGGGCGGCCTCCGCGAACCGCGCGCCGTCAACCCCATCCGCGAAGACCCATATCATGAAAAAATTCATGCAGAAGGCCCAGCAACTCAGCCAGCGCGCCGCCCAGCTTCGCCAGGCTGTCGAGAGCGCTCCGGCCAAGGTCGCCGAACTGCGCCAGACCGTTTCCGCCACCACCGGCCAGCTCCTTCAGTTGCGGTCGGACGTTCAAGCCACCTTGAACGACCTGCGCCTCGGCAGCGAAGATGAACTCATCGCCAGCCTGAAGGAGATCGAAGAGAACGCCGATGTCTTTCGCGAGGCTGGCTATGAACTGTCCGGGATCGAACTGGAACTCGGGGTCGTGCAGCGAGTGTCGGTTCAGCTCGAAAAGTTCACGGATACCTCGCACGCCGCCATGCGGCACTCCGCTCAGAAACACGCATCGCTCAAGTCCGTGCATGCGATCCTAGCGGCTTTGGTCCGCGCCGAGGAACTCGCTGACCGGGTCGACCTGTCCAGCCTGCCATATTGGGGGCTTGAAGTGTCCCTCGGCATGGCTCCCTCGGCCCGTCTCATGTGGGCCGCGGAAGCCGAAGAAGTCGAAATTCCCGTCCCAGCGGCTTCAACTCCGGCGGCGGTCGCTTCGGTAGCTGCATCTCCCTTTGCCCAAACCTCCTACTTCGAACGGCGCTCGCCCGCTCCGGCTCCGACAGTGACGATTGAAGCCGCTCCCCCGCCCCCGGCGGCAGCGCCCCTTCCCGCCACCGTCACCGCTCCCCTGCCCTCTCCGGCTCCCGAGGCCCCCACCGGCGACTGGCGCCGCGACGCCCTCGCCCGCTTCAAAAAAATGCCCGACCTCTCCAAGCCCCGCCGTTAAAGCGGTTCAACCGAAGCCGCCTCCGGCGATCCAAATAGTTGCCGGCACGCTCCGACAAACTCGTTGCGAGCCTCCGCCATTCTTGCCATCACTATCACCGATGAAAAAGAACACACAGCGCCCGCCACGCCGCGCCAGCGGCGACCGTGCAGCCGATGCCCAGAGCGATTCGAAGTCGGCGAAACAAAGCACGGAAACCTGGGTGCCCGGCGTCAAAGATTCGGAGCTGAAGAAGCGGCTCGCGACGAAAGCGAAAATCGGTCCCGATGCCTTTTCGCCATCCAAAAAAAAGAAGGGCGATTCCGGGATCATCTTCATGCGCCCACCGGACGACGAGAAAGCTCAGTTGCTACTGAGCGATCTCGACGGAACCGCTCCCAACGATCCGCGCTTCTTCTTCTTCACCGATATTCCGGACATTGGCGTGCAACTCAATCTCGCCTTCCTTAACCGGGACTGCCCTGCCGAGAGCGACCTGCGTCGCATCGAGAGTTCGCTCCTCAGCCAGGTCTCGCGCTTCCGCTTGCCGAACCCGGAAATCCGGGCCCGCTGCGCCAATCGTGTGCTCTCCATCGGCGTCTGGCCCACCCGCGTGGGAGCGGGCACCATCGGCGATCTCGCCCGCGAACGGGCCATGAACAACCTCAGCCTGCTCCAGGGCAATGGCTTCGGCTTTTTCCTGCGAGCGGGCCTGATCACGCGCCTCGCGGCCCAGGCTTTCGAGATCGCGCCCAAGCGGCTGTCGAGCAAAGGCTTCCCCGACCCCAACGGCCCCATTCACCTCACCCGGCTCTTTGTGCGCTTCGGCACGAAAAACAACATCGACACCATCGTCAACGGCTACGACGACCGCCCCTGGCCCGACGTCGGATTTTCGGTGACGATCACCGACACCATTCACAAGGACGCCACTTGCACCACCACTTCGAAAACGGACAAGAGCGACCGCGACCTCATCCTCGGTGGCCTTTCCCTGCTCCTGCTCGGGGCGGCTTCCTTTGTCCTGCCCGTCGTGCTTCCCGCCACGTTATTCGTGATCTTCAACGATCTCGATGCCGTCTTCAATCACCCGGACGGCCAGCAGGAAGGCGGCGTCGGCTGCAAGATCCTGCAGAGCGTGCCGCAGGAAATTCCGCTCCCCGGCAACGCCAAACTCACCATGATTTACCAGCGGGCCGAAGTGAAACCCGGCGGCCTCTTCCTCGGAGCCGCCGCGGCGCCTGGCGCCCGGACCCCCAGCCTGCAGATTGCCGGCCCCGCCCGGCTGAATGTCGCCGAAAATGCCCAGGAAACCATCGGCATTTACCGCGTCGTCGCCCGCGATACCTTCGGCAGCCTCACCGCGAGTTGGAGCGCGACCGGCGCGACCATCGACAATGCGGCGGCGCAATCCACCCGCATCCATTTTCCGCGCGGCACCCGCAAAGCCGGAACCTCCTTCCAGCGCACCGTCCGCCTCACCGTCTCCGACCAGGACGGCGCCGTCCTGACCGCCACCCGCACCGTCACCATCGACGTCATCGAAGCGAACGACGTGCCGATCGTCTGCCTCACCAAACCTTGGCTGGCCATCTGCAATCCTCCTGACCTTTAGCGGCCCCGGCCCTGGTCCCGTGTGAGGTAATCTGAACTTTCCGCGAAGTGGACAGTCTTGCCGGAGGTTGCGAATTCGCAGAGAGCTTGCGCCGAAAACTGCAGTGTCTATCGCGAATGGAGGCGTCCGCAGTCTCGGACTGCGCTTGTGTTGCGTCAGAAGATTACGTATTCTGCGTCTGGTATGCGGTCGTCCGTCAACAAGCGAAAGAAGCTCGATTATCCGGAAGAAACCGAGGGCAGCCGTCTGGCGGCTAAGGTCAGGAAATTGGCGAGCAAACTGACGCCGGAAGAGGAGGCGGAGCATTTCCGTCGCGGAATGGCAAAAATCTATGGCGGCCAGCCCCAAGAAATCTCTGGCGCTGGACACTAATTTCTTGCTCGACCTCGCCGCGAACAAGGATTTTGCCCACGATTTCAAAGAGGAGTTTTCCAGTCGCGGTTATTCTCTACTCGTTCCGCCGACGGTCGTTGCCGAGCTGGCCTTTTTTGCTTCGCTGAGAGATGCCCTCCAGCATGACATCGCCAACCTGGCATTAGAGAGCATCCGCGCCTGGCAATGTCAGCCGTTTGCCTTGTCATCCACTCAACTGACCAGCGCAACCAGCTTTGCTGGGCGTTTGGCACATGCTTCGCTCATTCCTGATACGGAGCAGAACGACGGAAAAATTCTCGCGCAAGCGTCGCTCGCCAGTATTCCGTTACTGGTCACTTCCGACAAACACTTGCTGGATATCGACGAAGATGCGCTCTTGCTCGCCTTCAACGATGCCGACCTCCTTCCCGTCCGCCCGTCGCATCCCAAACGTTTATTGAGAGCCCTACGATAATTAACTGGCATTGGCCGACCCCTTGGCTGCTACTGGAGGACACTACATCCCGAGACGTGATCTGAGTTGAGTCGCTTTAACCATAACAGCTTGCGACACTGTTGGTTCCTTTAGGCTCGCGTCTACAAGCTCTTTAACGAATCGATCTGAAGTGCTCCCCAAAAATCCGACCAGTGGCTTAACTAGAAAGCACACTGGGAATGAACGCAGTAAAACGGAGTAAACGGACGCGACGAAAATTCGCGGGCGAGTTCAAAGCCAAGGTCGCTTTGGAGGCGATCAAAGCGCAAGAGACGGTCAACCAGATCGCGGCGCGGCACGCCGTGCAGCCGTCTCAACTGGCCTTCGCGGAAGTGGCGGAATCGTCCCGGGGATTCAGCAGGCTCGGCCCGTCGAAAGGAATAACGTTCGGCGACGGAGGCGAAGTAGCCGCGGCCGGCTCCGGCAGCACGGCAATGTTCGGCGCGAAGGCGAGCGAGACGGTGAAGGTCGTCCCCTGCCCCACCTCGCTGGTGCATTCGATGGTGCCTTGCATGGCCTCGACCAAACGCTTCACGATGGAAAGTCCGAGGCCGTTGGAGCTTTCCCCCGCGGTCGGTCGGGCGCTGAGCTTGCTGAATCGCTTGAACAGCTTCGCGCGGTCGGCGGGAGTAATCCCGGGACCTTGGTCGCTGACACTCAGAAGGACACGGTCCGCCTGCCGCCCAAGGGAGACCGTCACCTGCTTGCCTGGCTTCGAGAATTTGACGGCGTTAGAAATTAGATTATCCAATACTTGAAGCAGCGCGTTTCCTTCCGCCGTGGCGCAGAGGGTCTCCGACTCCTCGAATACGATCCCGATCTGCTTCTTGTCGGCCACGGCGCGGAGGTTCTCGACCGCGCGCTGGACGAGCGGATTCAAGGCCACCGCTTCGTTCTCGAACCGGTTTTTGCCGGACTCGATGGCATTGAGATCCAGCAGGTTGGCAATCAGATCCCGCATCCGGGTCGACTCCTTGCGGATGACGGAAGCGAAGCGCTGGAGGCGGGCGTTCTTGGCATCCTCCATCTGGATTAGCTCGCTGTAAGACATGACGACCGAGAGCGGATTCCGCAGATCGTGGGCGGCGATGCCCAGGAACTCGTTCTTCTCCTCGTTCAATCGGGTCAGATGCCGGTTGGCCTCCGCCAGCTCCCCCATCGTCTGCAGCATGCGCGCCTGGGCCGTGGCGCGGCCCGTCTCGAAAATCAGCCCCAGAATGAACATGAACGCGACCAGCGAGAGATACCCCAGCGCCGACACCGCATGGTGCCACTCCATCGGATACAGGATCGGCGGAGCATACGGCGTGAACTCCGCCCCGCCCACGATGGCCGCCGCCGCCAGAGCGACCGTACACCAGCCGTAGGCCGCCCGCCGGGAAGTCAGCAGCAACGCCAGCAACGGCACGGCGACCAGCCAGGCCAGGGCGTGGCCGCGAATCCCCCCTTCCACCCAGCAAAGCGCAAAGAAGCCGGTGTTGAGCACCAGGCAGTACCAATTGCCGGCCCGGTCGGCGGACCCCGATTGCCGGAGAATATGAGGGATGCCCGCGAAAGCCGCGCAACAGATGAGAATGATCGCGGCGCCCCAAACGTGGCCGATCAAGCCATAGAACGCCGCAAAACTCATCCCGAACCACCCGCCCAGAATCGCGAACCCAATAATGAGCCGGGCCCGCCGGAGCAGTTCGGGCTGATCGGCAAACGGGGGAGGCGTAAAATGGGAGAACACCCGGAGCGAGAGCTCGCGCCATCGCCGGGTCAGGCTCGACACGGCCTCGTCACCCACCATACCCCAGTATCATCGACGCATCCAAGCTGCCCCTTAAGGCCCTTCGGCCTCCACGAGCAGCAGCAGATCACCCCCGTGTCGCCGATGGGTACCGGTTCAGGGGTTGGCGGAAGGCCGAATCCAGGTGCGAGAAGGTCCACCCTGGATGATCCAATCCTCATCGAACGTCGCGACATTCACGACCGACCGTTCGTGGGAGGTGAAAATCAAGTGGATCTTGCCGTCTCGCGCCTGAATGGCTTCGGGATAGCCGTAGTCGAACGGGCCATCCGCGACATTGCGGCGGTGCGGCCAGGTGCGGTCGTTATCCGGCGAAAGCGCCACGGCGAGCGGCGTGCGATCGTTCATGCTGTCGTTGAACACCAGCAGCAGCCGCCCACTCCGCAAGCGCAGAAAATCGATGGCCGCATTCGGATTCTGGAAGCTGCTGTTCACGCCCGGGCTCCAGGTCCATCCGCCATCGCGGGATTCGGCGCGGATCATCCAGCCGTTGGTCGTAGGGCCATAGCCGCCCCCGCGGCGGGCGTAGGCGACCAGAAAGTCCTTGTCGAGTTCGACGGCCGCAGGCTGGATGTTTCCCGTGGCTGAGCGAATCCGGCCGGTCGGTTTCCACTCCTTTTTCCGGACGTCGTAGCGCAGAAAGAGCCCCGCGCTCTCGGCGGCTGTGAACTCGGTGTCGTGCCCCGTTTCGTAGTAAAGAGGCAATAGGTAATCCCCGTTCTGGAGCACCGTGGGTTGATTGCAGACCATCATGCCCTCCTCCGAAACCAACGGAAAGGCATCGGACCACGTTTGCGCGCCGTCGCGCGAAATCTTGGCCTGCACGCGGGAGGTGGACCACGTTTCACCGTAGCGGACGACGTAAAAAAGCCAGACGAGTCCGTCCGGCGCCTGCCAGACGACGGCGTTGCCGAGCGAGCGAAACGGATCGTGAGCGATTTGCTTCGGGGCGGACCAGCGTTTGCCCCCGGCCTTGCGCCGCGAGGCGAAGATGCCGGTGTCCACCGCGTATTCGCCAGCCCCGCCGTAGTAAACGAGGTAAAAGTCGCCGTTGGCCAGTTGCTCCAGCCGGGCGGGGTGTTTGTACGGACCAGTCTTGATCTCCGGGCCGAAGACCCGTTCCACCCGCAACTCGCCCGCCGCGAGCGCTGAGGCCCAAAGCCACAGCACCCAGCACCACACCCCTCGCTTGATCATGTCCTGACTTCTACAGTTCAGTTACCGCCGCACCGTGGTGACGGAGGACCACCACTTCACGTCATCCAGCGAATCGCCGGCCGGAACATTCAACTGGACCATACCCGCCTTGCCGTAGGTGACCTTGTGCTTGATTTTCGAGCCCTTCCAGCGGCGGATTTCGGAATGGCCGTCGGCGAAGGACAAGCCGGCCGCGCCGTTATGATAGCTGGCTGGAAAATCGATGATGTTGCCCGCCTTGGCTTCCATGGGAACCATCTGCACGGCACAGGCGGCGTCGTTGATGCTATCGGGATGCTCGTCGACCATGACCCAGCAGGAGCTCGGGTTGTCGATATTGCTGAGGCGGGAATAGACCTTATAGGTCGGAGCCGGGAGCCACGAACCGTAGTCGAACACCTGGCTCATGGACTGGCTGCGCACGCGCTGGACGGATTTGCCGGTGTTATCGCGCACCAGCCCGATGTCGGACGGACAGCGCCAAACTTGGTAGCTGTTGCCGAGGTACTTCTGCATAGGGCTCTTGGCGACGGAAAGAAGGGGGTCCCAATTCTGGCGGGAGTTGGACCAATCGACGCCGCCTTCCACAAAGAGGGCCCGAACTCGATCCTCCGGCACGCCGCCGCCGGCGAGCGATTTGATGAGCAGATCGTTGTAGTCCTCGGCATAGATGCGCCAGGCGAGGGTCATCTGCTTGCCGTTATTCATGCACTGGATGCCCTTCGTCTTGGTCTTGGCTTTAGCCAGGGCCGGCAGAAGCATGCCGGCGAGAATCGCGATAATGGCGATGACGACGAGCAGCTCGATCAAGGTGAAAGCGAACAGGACAGGTTGGGATCGACGATGGCATTTCATAAGTTCTCGGAATCGGTCGTTTGGGTTGCCGACAGTGTACACCCTTCCATGAGCGGAATGCAAGCCCACTTCGCAACTCGAATGCCATCGCTGTCGGGCCGCCGGCCAAGGGGCCGCATAAAAAAGAAAGACGGCCCGAAGGCCGTCTTTCGCGTAATCGTTCGATCCGGTCCGGTTACTTGCGGAGCCGGTAGAACTGCGCTCCGGCGGCGCCGGGCTGGACGGTGACCGAGTTATTGGCCACGCCGGTCACGGGAGTCCAGACGGCATCGGTGAGCGCGTTCTTGCTTTCGAGCGTGAACACGACCGGAGACTGCCAGGAGATCGTGATGTTGTTGCCGCTGCGGGCCACGCTGAGCGTGGGCGGATCGGCCTGCACGCCGCCGTCCAGCGGCACGCACGCCTCGGCACCCGCTCCAGTGAGCGGAGGCCCGCCGGCGGTTGGGCCGCCGAGCGCGGCGACTTCCTCATCCGTCATCGCGACATCGCGGAACTGGAGCGCGCTGATATGCACCGTGCTCTGCTCGTTGTCGTCGCCGTCGTTGAACATGAAGATTTCCGACGGCAGCGAATAGCGTCCGTCGATGTTCGCGCCGTCGCCCGCCGGGTCTTCGCGATGCTTCACCCCGTTGATGTACTTGGCGAAGCGTTTCGGAGTCGAGGTCATGTCCGCCACGAACACGACGCGACCCCAAGTGAGCCGCTGGTGGCTGTTGGCCGGGTTGATCCCGTCATAGAGCGAGCAGCACCCCTTGCCGTAGGAACCGTCGGAGGCGCGCCAGAAGAGGTCGCCATCGAGATTCTGGTTCAGGTCGTGCGTCCGGAAGACCGTGCCGAAGCCGTGCCCTTCGCCCCAATACACGTCCATGACCATCGTCCAGACATTGGCGTTGCGCCCGCCGCCGCTCGCGGCGAGGCCGGTCGGCACCCGAATGCCGGTTTTGCGGAAGTCTTCGCCATTGTCGTTGCGCGGAATCGTGAGGAACTGGGCGGTTTGGCCGCCGATGGCGGGAATCTCGCCCCCAGTGTTCGCGAAGGCGTAGCCCGCCGTGCCCGCGATGGAGGGATCGATATAGGTGATCGGGTTCCCGACGGTCGCGTTCAGGTCGCCATCGAAATCCCAATGGCCCTTGATGCTGGGCGAGACCGTTTCCGGCTCGGGGACGCCCGCAGCCGACGGACCGCCGAGAGCGGCCACTTCCGCATCGGTGAGGGCCACCGGGCGGAACTGGAGGGAGTTCACGAGGACGGTGCTCTGCTCGTTGTCGTCGCCGTCGTTGAACATGAAGATTTCCGACGGCAGCGAATAGCGTCCGTCGATGTTCGCGCCGTCGCCCGCCGGGTCTTCGCGATGCTTCACCCCGTTGATGTACTTGGCGAAGCGTTTCGGAGTCGAGGTCATGTCCGCCACGAACACGACGCGACCCCAAGTGAGCCGCTGGTGGCTGTTGGCCGGGTTGATCCCGTCATAGAGCGAGCAGCACCCCTTGCCGTAGGAACCGTCGGAGGCGCGCCAGAAGAGGTCGCCATCGAGATTCTGGTTCAGGTCGTGCGTCCGGAAGACCGTGCCGAAGCCGTGCCCTTCGCCCCAGTACAGATCCATGACCATCGTCCAGACATTGGCGTTGCGCCCGCCGCCGCTCGGCGCGAGGCCGGTCGGCACCCGAATGCCCGTTTTGCGGAAGTCTTCGCCGTTGTCGTTGCGCGGGATGGCGAGGAATTGGACCGACTGGCCGCCGATGCCGGGGATGTCCGCATAGTCGCCCTGGCCGCTGGTGCCGAAGGAGTAATGCGACGCGATCGAGTTGTCGATGTATTGCACCGCGGCACCCGTCTTGGCCTGCAGGTTGCCGTTGAATTCCCACTGCGCCGCAATGCCCGTCCCTTGATTGCTGGTGGGCACCGGGATGCCATCCGCCGAGGGGCCGCCGAGCGCGGCGACTTCTTCGTCGGTCATCGCGCCTTCCCGGAACTGGATGGCGCTGACGTGGACGGTGCTCTGCTCGTTATCGTCGCCGTCGTTGAACAGGAAGATTTCCGACGGCAGCGAATAGCGTCCGTCGATGTTCGCGCCGTCGCCCGCC
>CAYZKY010000006.1:9764-60479 GCA_964478815.1 uncultured Verrucomicrobiota bacterium | reverse complement strand
AGCCGTGCCCTTCGCCCCAGTACAGATCCATGACCATCGTCCAGACATTGGCGTTTTGCCCGCCGCCGCTGGGAGCGAGTCCGGGCCGGACACGGAGACCGGTCTTGCGGAAGTCTTCGCCATTGTCGTTGCGCGGAATCGTGAGGAAGTTGACGGCCTTGCCGTCGATAGCCGGGATGTCCGCCGCATTCCCCTGGCCGCTGGTGCCGAAGGAGTAGTGCGAGGCGATCGAGCTGTCGATATAGGCGGCATCGGTGCCGATGGCAGCCTTGAGCGTGCCGTCGTCGAAGGTCCAGTAGGCGGTGGCCGCCGGGCCCGAAACGTTCTCGCAAGCGCCCGGAGCCGTGGAAAAGGTCCAAGTGCTGGTGATGGCGTTGCCGACATTATCCGCATACGTCAGGACCACCGGGTATTCCCCTTCGGGAATGGTGCCGGGATGGCGGTAGCTGACGGTCGTGTTCTTGCCGTTCTTGGTGATCGTCACCGGCTGAACCGCCACATCCTTGATCTTGAGCACGATGGAGCCCGGCGTGACCGTGGTGGTCTCTTCGGTAATCACCACATCGACGCTGAGCTTCGGGTTGACGCCCGTCTCGCCCGGTGCGGGCTTGGCGCTGCTCACGTAAGGAGCCGCCGCGCCGCTGCGCTCGCTGTAAGCGCGGATATTGCCCGAGGTGGTTCGGTCGTTCACGAGGATGCGGTCGCCCGGGAGCGTGAAGGAGTAGAGTTCGCAATGGGCATCGCCGGCCGCCTCGTACCAGAGGAGGCGGACGCCATAGAGACCCGCTTCCTGGATGAGGAAGGA
Source organism: uncultured Verrucomicrobiota bacterium (assembly GCA_964478815.1). Classification (GTDB taxonomy): domain Bacteria; phylum Verrucomicrobiota; class Verrucomicrobiia; order Limisphaerales; family SXQI01; genus DASVNK01. The sequence continues at coordinate 59,674 of CAYZKY010000006.1, read as the reverse complement.
GAAGACGGTGGTGGAAACGCCATTGAAACTCGCCACGACCGGCGCGGTGGCATCGCGAGGATCGCCGCCGACGCTCAGCTTGAAGCCGTCGTCGCTGGTGACGCCCATCGTAATCAACCCAGCCGGGAGGTCGAGATAGGCGATGCTTTCGATGACGATGTTATCTTGGACCGTGGTGCCGTCCGGGGTCGAGCCGGGGTAGCCGGGGATGAAGTTGTCCGAAGGGAATTGGCCTACGCCAGCCTGATCGTCGTCCCAATTAATCGTTTCGAGAATGAAAGTGCCATCGGCGCCTGCTTGAGAGAGGTCCGCGATATTTGCCCCCACGGCACCGCTGAGCTGCCGCTCGGCGGTAGCCACGCTGGCGGGAGGCGGCGAAGCGACTTGATGCACCCGGGTCTTGAAGCCGTTGCTGTTCAGGTTGACGCTGCCAGGCACAGCCTTCGCCGAAGCCGGAATGGTCACATAGGTGCCGACAGTGAATTCGAAGGCGAATTTCTTGCCGTCGTAGGTCAGCTCGACCGTATGGTGGGAGCCGGATGGAAGCAGACTCGGCGGGCGATAGCTAATGGTGCGGCTGCCGCCCACCTGGGGCCCGACTGTGGCATTGACGACCAGGCCGTCAAACTTCAATTCCACCGTCGAGGCGGCGAGGTTCTCCGCCACGATCACGACCGCGGAATCGGCCCGGGCGTTTTGCGCTGCCGGAGACTTGGAGGAGATGTATGCGCCGGCGGCCACGGGGGCGGTGGTGATGTTGACATCGTCGATCCAGTGGTTGTTGCGGATGGAGGCCGTGAGTTCTGCGGTGCCGGCCCCAAAGCCGAACACGCCCGCGATAGGCGTGTAGCCAATGCCGACGTTCTGGAAGATCGGGGTGCCGTTGTAGGTCAGGTCGAGCGTGCCGTCCGCTTCGAGAGTGACCGAGACGTTGGCCCAGGCTGCCGCGGTCGAAGCCGCCGGATAGGTCTGGATGCCATCGAACCGTTTGGCGATGACCTTGACGCCGCCGAGCTTGATGATAATGCCGGGAGCATCGCCGGGATCGTTGCCGTTGGCGCCGAACTGGCCCAGGTTATCGATCGTATCGAAGGAGATGACCAAGCCCTGGCTGAAACCGCCGCCATCCGCCGTGCCGCCGCCTTCGCGAAACGGGACGTCGAGGCTGAGATCGTTCGCGAGGACGAAGCTGAAACCCTGCGCGCCGAGAGCCGTTCCGCCGCCGACGGCCGCCTTGAAAGTCGCCGTGAAACTGCCGATGGCTGCCCCGTTGTTAAAGTCGGGAAGGATGTAGGAGCCGTGCTGCGGCAGGTTTTTCGTCCCGTCCGGGGGCAGGTCCGCCAGATCGTTTAGTTTCAGGACACCGTCTTCGATTTCGGCGATGCCCAGCGGGGTTCCCCCGGGGTCCGAATCGAAGTTAGCCGTGAAGTTCGCGGCCTGGACGGGACCGGCAGCGAGTGCCGCCGCCAGGAGGGCGATAGGTTTGAGTTTAGAGCGAAACCCCGGAGGGCTTTTCGAGTTTCTCATAGGTTTTGGTCAGTATTCGCTTCGCTGAGCGTGCGTACGCATCCATCGGGAAGGATTCGAGGCAGCCGCGGCGATCACGCCTGAGCATCATTCGTTTCGAACGGTCGCGGCGGCGGTCCATCATTCCCCGCCGGGAGCACCATCCGCCGCAGGGCTCGGCGGTCTCTCGGCGTTGTTGGACGATGGGGGGATGAAACGCCCTTGGCCCCCGGGGTGTAAAGCAAAATCGACGGGAACTTTCGCCCTTGAACTTCCCCTTCTCCGGCTTATATGTGCGGCATGTTACCGACGCTTCTCGCCAAAGGTGGCGTGATGATCTGGCTCCTGCTGCTGGCTGGCGCGGTGGGGATCGCGGTGTTTATCGAACGGCTCCTCCACTACCATCGCGCGCAGATCAATAGCGCCGAGTTTATCAACGGCGTCCGCACCGTCCTGCGGCGCGAAAATGTCGTCGAAGCCCTCTCGATTTGCGAAGCCACTCCGGGCCCGGTGCCGCGGCTGGTCAAGACCGCCATCCTGAATCGCGACCGCGGCCGGGAAGGAGTTCGGGAAGCCCTCGAAGAGGCGGGATTGGTGGAAGTGCCCCGGCTGGAGGAGAAGCTTAACGTCCTGGCCACCATCGCGCAGATCGCGCCGCTGATGGGGTTCCTCGGCACGGTCCTGGGCTTTATCAAAGTCTTTATCCAGTTGCAGGAAGCGGGCCTTTATTCCCATTCGGCTCAACTTTCGGAAGGAATCTGGGAGGGGCTGATCTGCACCGCCGCCGGGCTGGCCATCGCCATTCCCGGCTACGCCGGATATAATTATCTGGTTAGCCGGGTGAACACCATCGTGCTGGACATGGAGAAGGTCTCGACCGAAATCCTCAATCTGGTGAACGAGTTCCGGCGCACGCCATGAGGTTCCCGCGCAATGCCAAGATTTTTCGCGGACAGATCGACGCCGCCCCGTTCGCGGGGCTCTTCTTCATGCTGCTGCTGATGCTGCTCCTCTACGGCAACAGCATTTTCATCCCCGGCATCCGCGTCCAACTCCGCGACCAGACCACGCCGGAATTGGAGGAGCGCACGCTGACCGTCGAAACCTCCGGGCGAGTGACCTACATGGGCGAGCGGTATGAAGTGGAGCGCTTCGAAGAACGCCTTCGGCTCCAGGCGCAAGCCGGACGGCTGCCGGGCCGGGTGCGCTATATCGTCGAGCCCAAAGCGAGCCCGGAACTGGTCACCCGGGTGGAGCAGTTCACGCGCGAGCTGGGCATCGCGTTGCGGCCTCCGGGCCGGCGGCTGGAAGTCCCGCCGAGCGCCGGATTTCCCGGGGTGCGGAACCCAACCGTGGTGGTCGGCATCAATCTGAACGGCCAAATCTTCGTGCAACAGCGGTTGGTGCCGGAAGAAAGCCTGGTGGCCCGGTTAAAGGTCATCGCGGAGAACGAACCGCTGGCGACGCTGGTCTTGCAAGCGGACCGCGCCGTGCCCCTTGATCGGATCACCCGCTTGATGGGCATGGCCCGCAGCGCCGGGTTTGCCGAGGTGTTCCTCGCGCACGGCCCTGGATAAGACCCGCCAGCGCGCCTTCGATCACCGAGGTCTCCGCTTCCTGCTGGTCAGGAGCGGTCGGCGGGTGAATGATTCTCGACAAAGTCCAGCAAGCGATCCACCACGTCGCTCTCCCCAAATCCGCCGGCTTTGCTGATCACCGTCAGCTTCTCTCCGGCTGGCTGGGAAATGGTGAGGCCCGGGCTCACTTCGCCACGCGGGACGAACTGGTTCCAGCCACAGGCGCGGGCGATCCCGGCCAGCGTATCGCCGCCGAAGACGATCAACGTCCGGCCACCGCCGCCGCTCCGCAACGCCTCGCGCGTGATCCGGCCGAGCGCCTCAGCGACGCGGCCGTGAAGTTCATCTGCGGGAATCCCGAGCTGGCGCGCAGAATCCGCAAACGCCGCCAATTCCGAGCGGTCCGCGATGGTATGCAGCAGAACATTCGACCGGCTCGCCATCGCCCGTTCCACCAAATCTGGAAGGACCGGGCCTCCTGGCTCGCGAAACAGTTGCTCCGGTGCGAGTCGAATCTTCACCCACCGTCCGGCGAGGGCATTCCGAACCTGGTCGAGCGACCGCTCGTTCAAGCTCCCATTGACCACCAGAGCCGGACCGTCGAGCCGGAGTGGATTGGGCTCAGCGCGGCGAAGCGGAAGCTTCCGGGCGAGGGGTTCGGCCACCACGGCAGAGCCAGCCAGCACCCCCAAGTGCCCGGTCACCGCGAGCTGGTCGACGATCCCCTCCAACTCTCCGACCGTCGCGCAATCGATGATGCACAATCCGTTCTGCGCCGACACATCTTGCGCCTTCGGCACGCTCACGCACGGGCCGCTGGCTTGCTCCCGCAAAACGGAGACCACTTCGCTCTGCCGGATCGGATCGAGCGGATCCCTCGCGAACTCCGTCTCGGCGATCGGACGGCCATGCACATAGTGAACCCCGCCAATGGTCGTCCGGCCGAGCTGCGGCAACGCGGCGATAAACGGCAGGACCCGGGCACCGGTGGCATCCAGCACCGCTTCAAGTTCCGCTCCCAGATTGCCGCGCAACGTGGAATCGGTCTTTTTGAACACCCATTCCGCACCGGCTTGCCGCGCGACCTCAATGGCCTGGCGCACGCGGGTCGCCGCTTCGCCAGCCGAGACGTGCCGGCTTTCGGTGTTGACGACTACGACTTCGAAACCATCGCACGGAAAGGCTGCGTCCGGCCTCGCCAGCACAATCACGACGATCCCGAACTTCGCAAACTGCGCCCCGGCATCATTGGCGCCCGTAAGGTCGTCCGCGATGACGAGCAACTTCGGCCGCAACGGTCCCGCGCTCATTCCGGCCACGGCTGCAAGCGACCTTCGCTCGTGAATTGGGCCAAGGGCTCGGGCAAAAGGGACACTTCGGCGGCGCCTTGCAGCTCGCGAGCCGCCGCCGCCGAGACCAACACCTCCCCGAGATGGAGCGTATTGCGGATCCGAATAACGCGGGCCTTTTCCGGATCGAGAATGTGGCAGGACCGCAATGCCAAGGCATATCCTTCGGCAGCCGTTTCGGCCACCACGGGGAGCTTGCCGCGTTCCAGGAACGAGCTGGTAATGACATTCCGATTGGTGACGGCAAAATCGATCTTGCCGGCGAGCTGACGAGTGACGACATCTGCCAGCCCGATGCCCACGGCGTTGCCATGCGACTCTTCGGTCAAATCGTCCAACAGGATCGCGCCGATTCGGGGCGCGGCCGGCTCGGGCTCCCCGGGAATCCGGATCCGGCCGATGATGTTCGTATCGAGCCCGGCCCCGCTGATGTTCTTGCCGATCTCGTCCACGATCAGCACATCGAATTCGTCCAGCGGCAATCGCGGCATGTTGCGCCGGGCGATTTCGAGCAAGCCCGGCTCCCGCGCCATGATCTCCGTTGCCGGCAGCAGCTCGATCAACGCGGTTTCGTCATAGGCATTTTCGACGATGGCCAGGCCGGCCAGCACCCGGCCGCTGGCCAGAATGCGCTCCGCCGCGCGCGGCAGCAGCTCGCGCAACCCGCGGACGCCAAATTGGTGCATCTCGAGTGCCTGGGCTTCCTTGCCCAAGCCGATGACGGCCATTTTCGCGAGCCCGCTTTCGTATAAGCCATGAAAATCGGTATGCACTTTGATCCGGTTAATCACCAGGATGCCGTCGGCTTCCGCAGCTACCCGATCCAGGAACAATCGATGTTCGAGCCCGGTCGAATCCATCGGCACGGTTTCCATCGAGGATCGGATTGGGCAACTCATCGCGGCCTCGGTAACTCCGAATGAAGCCAGCAATTCCGCCTGCCCTTCCGCCGTCGCGCCGCCGTGGCTCCCCATCGCCGGAAAAATGAACGGCTCGCATCCCAACCGCCGCAGCGCCGTGATCGAGGCCCGCACCACCTGCGCCAGGTTTGCGATTCCCCGGCTGCCTACCGCCACGGCCACACGCTTCTTGCCCCGGAACAACCCGGCCTGCGCGGCGAAACCAGCCGCTACCGTTTGCTCGATTTGGTCGAGCCTGGGCCGGTCAAACCGAATCGTCGCTCGATGCAACTGTAACTGGCTCATACGTTCCACGATGACCGCGGCAGGGCCCATCGCTCGGCGTGAGGCCCGCTCACGCCTTGGCGGGCGCCTCGTCCTGCAGAATGGTTTGCTCTCGGTAGCGTTGTGCCACCGGAATGAACAGCACCGATGCCACCAGCATCATGCCGGCGAAGAACAAGTAATACACCGCCCCCGTGAGTTGATTTTCCAGCCCGAACTGTTTGATGCCGTGGTTGATCCCGGCGGTCAGCAAATTGCCGAGCGACATGGAGAGAAACGAAATCCCCATAATCAGGGATTTCAGCCGCTTCGGCGCCTGCGTGTAAGCGAATTCGAGCATCGTCAGATAGATCAGCACCTCGGCCGCCGTCAGGAGGATGTAGGCCAGCAATTGCCAGGTAATGTGCGGTTTGAGCCCGCGCCCGATCAGCACCTCGATCCAGGCCGAAACCAGAAAGGGCGTCACGGTCAGGAACATGCCGATCCCGATCTTCCGCAGCGGCGTCAACCGGAACAGCTTATCCAGCGCCGGGTAGAGGACCGTCGTAAAGAGGGGCACGAAAATCAGCACGAGAATCGGGTTCGCCGCATGCGTCTGCGCCGGCAGTATCTCTTTGCCGAAAATGACCCGATCCATCCCTTCCGATTGCAAAATCCAGCGCGACGACGATTGGTCGTACAACGCCCAGAACACCGGGATAAACGCCAGCACGGGCAGCAGTTTCGCGATTGAGCGCAACCCCTCCTTGTTAAAAGTCTCCCGCATCAGCGCTTTCCCGCCCGGAGGAACATGAATGAATTTGTACCGCCCCATCCAGAACACCAGGGTCGCGAGGAACATCAGCGCCGCCGGCACGCCAAATGCCCACCGGGGGCCAAACTTATCGAGCAGCACCGGTGTTAGCAGCGTCGAAAAAAACGAACCGAAATTGACCGAGAAGTAGAACCAGCCGAACACCTTCGGCAGCAGATGCTGGTTGGAAGGCCCGAATTGGTCCCCGACATGCGCCGAGACACATGGCTTGATCCCGCCTGACCCGATCGCGATCAGCCACAAGCCGGTGTACAGGCCGAACTGCGTTGCGTTCATCGCCAGCGCCAGCGGGCCTAGACAATACAGGGCCGAAACCCACAGGATCGTCCGATACTTGCCCAGCCACAGATCGGAGATAATCGCTCCAACCATCGGAAACAAGTACACTCCAAACACGAAAATATGGAAGGCAGCCGTCGCCTCTAGCTCGCTCATCGGTGCCTTCTGCCCCGAAGAATCGAGCAAATGCTTCGTCATGTAAACGATTAGGATCGCCTTCAACCCGTAGAAGCTGAACCGTTCTGCCACCTCGTTGCCGATGATGTACGGCACTCCGGGCGGCATGCGCTCCGTCTTGGTTGGAGCCGTTAAATACGGTTGAGCAGGCATGGTCAGCGAGGTCTAATCGAACATTTTGCCGGGATTCAGAACGCCGTTCGGATCGAGCACTTTGCGCAAGGCGCGATGCACCGCCATCTGCGCGTCGCCCACAAATTTGGGCAGAAAGGATTTTTTGGCTAGCCCGATGCCGTGCTCGCCCGTGATCGTGCCGCCCAGGCGGATCGCTTCGTCGAAGATTTCCTTGAAGGCCTCCTCGACCCGGTGCATCTCCTCCTTGTTCCGCTCGTCGGTCAGGAAGGTGGGATGCAGATTCCCATCGCCCATGTGGCCGAACGTGCCGACCCGGAGGCGGTACTTTTTGGCGATCTGTTCCACGAAACGGATCATCCGCGCCAATTCGCTCCGCGGCACGGTGGCATCCTCAAGAATGGTGGTCGGCGCCACCCGCGCCAGCGCGGAGAAGGCGGTGCGCCGGGCACTGGCCAGTTTGGTCGCTTCCGCGTCGTCCTTGGCCACGCGGACTTCGAGCGAATGTGTGGCCTTGCAGATCGCCTCCATCTTGGCCGCTTCCTCGGCCACGACCGCCGGGTGCCCATCCGTTTCAATGAGAAGCAGCGCCTCGCAATCCAGCGGGAAGCCGATCTTGGCGTAGTCCTCCACGCAATGGATCGTGGTGCGGTCGAGAAATTCGAGGGTGCAAGGGATGATCTGGGCGGCGATGATCGCGGAAACCGTTTCAGCCGCGTGATCCATCTGTGCGAACGTCGCGACCATCGTCTTCTTCGCCTGCGGCTTGGGAATCAGGCGCAGCAGAACCTTCGTAATGATGCCCAAGGTGCCCTCCGAGCCGACGAACAAATCTTTCAGGGAGTACCCTGCAACGTCCTTGACGCATTTGTTGCCCAGCCACATGACATCGCCCTGCGGTAACACCACCTCCATCCCCATCACATAATTGCGGGTCACGCCATACTTCAAGCCGCGCAGTCCGCCCGAATTTTCTGCGACGTTTCCTCCGATGGTTGAGATGCGCATCGAACCCGGATCGGGCGGATAGAACAGTCCCGCCGCCGTCGCCGCATCGGAGACTTGCAGCGTCGTGGCGCCCGGTTCGGTCAGCAACGTCAGGTTCGCCTTGTCCAGCTCCAGAATCTTGTCCATCCGCACCGTGCAGAGGACGATGCAGTTCGCGTCGGGCAGGCTCCCGCCGCTCAAGCCGGTCCCCGAACCGCGCGTGACGATCGACAGCTTTTCTCGATTGGCCAGCCGGACGACGTCGCTGATCTGTTCGGTCGTGCTGGCGAACAGCACGCATCCCGGCATTTGTTGGAGCACCGCCGTGCCGTCGAACGAATAGGGAATGAGATCCTCCTGCGCGGTCAGGACGTTCTCCGCGCCGACAATGCGGCGCAGCGCGTCGAGCGGCAGAGGACGTTCGCTTTTGGCGGTTGGCGTGGCGCTGGTTGGAACAGCCATACGTGGCCGCATTGAAGTTGAGAGCGAACCCCCGCTTCAAGCGCAAAGTCAGGAAACTGCGTTTAACGGCCGCTTCTCGACACTGCTCTCGAGCCGCGCCAGCCTTTCGTTCGGAGTTCCGCGTTTACGCGGTTCGATACCGGAAAAGTCCCTGGCCGCCCGAAGGAGGAATTTCAAGCAGGGCCGTATTCAGATGCACCCGCTTTCAAAGCCATCCGCAGTTCCGCGGCCGAGTACTGGCCGGGCGCTCCGGGCGTGTCCAGATACCCGTACGCCAGGCACGAGCCTTCGGCGGGGAACCTCAACCGGGTTTCGCGTCCGAGCGGCCCCATCCCGATGACACAGAGCGGGACCCGCCAATCGCCATGCAGCAGGCCGCGCAGCACGTCGATGTCGGACGGGGTCTGGATCATGGCCGCGATTTTGACCACCGAACCGATCTCCTGGCCGCGCCGGACGATGTCCTCCAGCGTCGCGGCCGGAGGGGTGCGGTCAAAATCGTGATGCGAGACGACGCAGAGCTTTTGCCGACTTCGAGCCTGCGCGCCGAAACGCGCGGCCAATGGGCTGCGCAATTCCAGGTCGATGCCGGCCACCGTCGCGAGGGCTTCCTCGAAGATCGGGATGCGATCTTCATCCCGTCCTTGCCAATGCCCGCCCTCCACCGCCAGCCGCAGCGTGGCCAGCACCGGCTTCCCTTCCCTCTCCAGCCCCGCCGCGCGCCGGCTCCAGCCTCCCAAGTCGCGGAAACCATCAAGCCGAAGCTCCACCAAATCGCACGGGAGTTCCGGGCCGCGGGCAGCGGCCAGGAACTCATGGTTCAGAATGGTTCCGATGACGGCGGGCTTATGGCCGAGCGTCAGCGGGCCGGCTTGGGCATGCGGTTTCAACAAGCAGGCACTGTTCGCCGGGGAGAAAACAATTGCAAGAAGGCGTCAACGGCTTGCAATCGGCGCTGGAATCGCGAACGATGCCAGATCATGGGAATGCCGGACAAAGCGGTGGAACTCTCCCCAAGCCGGGTGGCCGAACTGATCGAGCGACTGGCCGAGATGCGCCACAACGTCAACAATTCCCTGGCCTTGCTCGTGGCGGCGGGGGAATTGGCCCAGCGCAAAACCGACCTCGGCGGCCGGTTTGCCGAAACGATATCGGCTCAGCCGGAGCGCATCGCGAAGGAGATCCGGGCGTTCTCGAAGACCTTCGAACAGGCGATGGGGGTCGACCGCTCCGAGCCGAAGGGGTAGCCCTTCAGCCACGCGGGCTAAAACCGCAGTCCCCTCCCCTGCCCGGCCGGGCTCCGGGGGATGCTACTTGGCGCCTTGATCGATCCAGGCGCGCAGCAACCCGACCTGTTCCTTCGTGAACGGATCGCCCTTCCCTTCGGGCGGCATGGCCATGTCGGGATCGAGCTGGGCGACGACATGCACCAGGCTGCTCTTCTCGCTCTTGCCGATCTCGATGACGGCGCCGTTGTCGCCGCCCTTCTTGATCGCTTCGATGCTGTCCACCCGGAGCTTGGCCTTTTGCTTCTCTTCCCCGTGGCATTTGAAGCAGCTCTTCTCGAAGAGCGGCTTGATGTCGGCGGCGAAGGTGACCCCCTGCTTCGTGGCGGCAGGCGGCAGCTTGCTCACATCCACGTCGGCGGCAAAGACCGTGGCGGCTCCGATAAGCAGCGCCGCTCCGGCGGCACAGGCAGAAAACGCGTTTCTCATAAATTTTGGCTCCTTCCCTGACGAATGCCAGCCCGGCAAAATTCAACCCGAACTCGGAAATTCGAAGGTGCGAGATGCTGCAAGATGTTGCCTGGAAAAGGCTTGAGGAGAAGCGAGGCATATCTGAAGTGATACGTCGAGCTTCGACGAGGGCCTTTGCCGGGCAAGAGATTGCGGCAGATCGCGCCTTCCAATTTCGGAGTTCGGGTTCAAGGAACGGTCGGCCAGCGCCAATTTCGGCGAACTGGCCCGGAATGCAAAGGAAAATGGGGGGTGTGATCGGAAGTTGCGGGCATCTTGTTCCGGGTAGCGACAGCCGTCTCCGGCTGTCGCGGCGGGCGTCTCGCCCGCCGCCAGCGCCCGTCAGCCCGCCACGCCCCCTTCGGACCGCCACTTCCGATCACACCCGAAAATAGGCCGCGGCCCCCGACTGGCGGCTGGTCGGTCTGGCCTCGCCCCCTCCTTCCTAAACCCTCCGCCAAAAAACCAACCCTCCTCTTGCGAATCCGCCTCTTCGGCGGTATCCATTCCCTATGATCGCGAACCCAAGCTCGCGGTCGCTCGGATCGATTCCGAACAACAGGTGCGGAAACCCTCGCGCCTCCTGTTCCGATTCTCCGCCGAACGACCCCGCCCGATCGCCGTGTCCCCTCCTCCGGGAAGAGGTTCGGTGGGTTGTCCCATGCCTCAATCGCCCCCCTCCGGGCAACCAACACCCTGCCTCCCCAAAACATCCCTGCCCACCCCCACGAAACCCCCGTAAATAGGACTTCCCGTGGGCAAATTGACCCGTCCTTCGCCCTTCCCAACCCCCTCCCGCCGCCCCGGCAGTCTACATTTCCATCGCTCGAATCACGCCAACTTCCAGCCCCACCCACCCTGAAGCCTCGCCTCCGTCCTCCTCACTTAAAAAATAGGGGGGGTTGCCCGCAGCATCGGCTCCCTCCATGCCCTTCCCGAGCCCGGCTTCGCCCCTCCCTGCCCCTCAAAAACCTCCAAAAAGCCCGTAATGCCCCTTCCCGCCCCCAAAATTCCGTCCCCCGGCAGCCCCGGCAGGTGCCGGGCCGGGCGACCCTGGGCGGTCAAACGTCTCGGTTTCGGGGCTTGCCCCGCCGGTGGCTGCTCGATACCCTTGGCGTTGAGCTGCCATTAGGTTGCTGTAAACCGAACCGCCTATGCGCCAGAAATACCCAGCCCGCCGCGCCGCCTTCACCCTCATCGAGCTCCTCGTCGTCATCGCCATCATCGCGATCCTCGCCGGGATGCTCCTGCCCGCCCTGGCCAAAGCCAAGGCCAAGGGCCAGGGCATCATGTGCATGAACAACACCAAGCAGTTGATGCTCGCCTGGCGGTTCTACATCGACGACAACAACGACGTCCTCCCCTTCGCCTACGCCGATCCGGGCGGCAAAAACGCCCGCCTCGCTTGGACGCAGGGCATCCAGAGCTGGGACAACGCCAACCGGGACAATTGGGACATTACCAACTCGATCATGCGCGGCTCCATCTGGAAGTACACCGGGCCGTCCCAGAAGATTTACACCTGCCCCGCCGATATCTACACGGTCACCCCCACCTCCGGCCCGTATCGCGGCCAGGCCGTCTCCCGTCTCCGCAGCAATTCGATGAACTCCTGGTGCGGCATGAACGAAGGAAATTGGACCTGGTTCGGCGGCCCCGAGTTCCGGAAATATCTCAAACTCTCCGATTTCGTCGCGCCGGGGCCCAGCATGACTTGGGTGCTCGTCGATGAACATCCGGACAGCATGAACGACGGCTTCTTTTGCGTGCAGATGAACGGATATCCCAACCCGGGCTCCACTCAGCTTCCGGACGTTCCGGCTAGTTATCATAACGGCGCGTGCGGCTTCGCCTTCGCCGACGGCCATTCCGAAATCAAGAAATGGAAAGACCCGCGCACGAAGCCGAAGGTCACCAAACGAGGCCTGCCGGCTCCCAGCATGGCCAATAATCTGGATGTCGTCTGGCTGTGGGAACGAACTACCAAAAAGTACAATGAATAGCCCGAAGCTCCGTTCGTGGGTGGCGGTGGATCCGGCGCTGGCTCTGGCCCGCCGGGCGGGCGTTCAGGGCCGGCTGGCGTTCACGCTGATCGAGCTGCTCGTGGTTATCGCCATTATCGCGATCCTCGCCGGCATGCTCCTGCCTGCCCTGGCCAAGAGCAAGGCCAAGGCGCTGACCGTCAAATGCATCAGCAACCAGAAGCAGATCAGCCTCGGCTTGATGCTGTACACGGAGGATAACCGCGACTACTATCCGGCTTATGAGGATTGGGGCTGCCTCGGCGGCACCACCGGCCGCATGACGTTGCATGGCGGCAAGGTTCCCGTGGAACGCCGTCCGTTGAATAAATACGTCGCCTCCAAGGAAACCTTCCGCTGCCCGGCCGACAAGGGCGACTCCTATTGGGGTGCCGACATGAACACCGCCAAAGCCAAGACCTGCTACGAAGGCTGGGGCAATAGTTATCTCTGCTTCTGGGGCGTCGACACCTTCCGGGCCAAGCACGTCATGGGGAACAGCAGCGCAGCCCGCGGCTCCGCCGAGGCCACGCCGATGAAGTCGTCCGAAGTATCTATCAGCCCCGTGAACAAGATCATTCAGGGCGACTGGCCCTTCTGGCCCGAGCGCGAAAAGACCGATCCCAAGAGCATCTGGCACAATTACAAGGGACAGTTCCGCGCCAACCTCCTCTTTGGCGACGGCCATGCGGAATTCTTCAGGTTCCCGCCCGAAGCCGCCGCGTGGAAGTTCAGCCCCATCAAACCCGATCCCGCCTTCACCTGGTGGTAGCGGCTGCGCCGAACATGTTTCGCCGGTGGGGTGCCCTGCTCGCCACCCTCCTGCTCTGGAGCTTTGCGGCCCAAGCCGAGCCGTGGAGTGCCATCGTCCCCCTCCCCCGCGCGCATTCGCATAACGACTACGAGCACGCGCGCCCGCTTTGGGAAGCCTTGGAAAATGGCTTTTGCAGCGTGGAGGCGGATATCCATCTCCGCGACGGCGAACTCCTCGTCGCCCACGATCCCGACCAGGTGAAGAAAAGCCGCACGCTCGAACGCCTCTACCTCCGCCCCCTCCGCGCCCTCGCCCAAGCCAATGGCGGACGGGTCTTCCCCAACGGCCCGCCCATCCTTCTCCTCATCGATATCAAAACCGAAGCTGAACCCACTTACCGGCAGCTCGAGACCGTCCTCGCCCGCTACCGCGGCTTGCTGACTGAGTTTGAGGGAGCCACCATCAAGACCAACGCCGTCACCGTCATCGTCAGCGGCAACCGCCCGCGCGACATCATGCGGGCGCAGGAGAAACGGCTCGCGGGCTTCGACGGTCGCACCGCCGATCTTTCGCTCCAACTTCCGACATCCTTCGCGCCGCTCGTCAGCGATAGCTGGCGCCTACACTTCGCCTGGAATGGCATCGGCGAATTCCCTTCCGACCAGCGCGCCCGGCTCCGCGACTTCGTCGCGCAAGCCCATGCCCAGGGGAAGAGGCTCCGCTTCTGGGCCGTGCCCGATCAGGAGCCCGCCTGGCGCGAACTCTTCGAGGCCGGCGTCGACCACATCAACACTGATCGCCTCCCCGACCTGGCCGGTTTTTTGCGGCCCCTTGCCGCCCAGCCCTAGCAGCCGAAACATCACCAGGCCAATCGATGCCTTGATACTTTTCAACCGGAGGCTGGGCCAGAGCCAGGGGAGAAGTTGTGAGAGGATTGCGAGGTCCGCCCGAACCGCTAGGCTCGCGGGGTATGAAAGCAAAAATCGAGTGGCGGAGTTTTGTGTTGGGAGCGGCGCTGGCCATCGCGGCCGCATGCGGACTGGGGGCGGGCGCGCAAGCGGTCGGCGGGGTCGAGTATTCGATGGTTCAGGGCACCGTGTTCGGTCAGGAACTCAGCCTGGCGCGGGCCATCAATGAACGCGTCGAGCAGGGCTGGGAGCTGGTCTCCGTGGCGCATTCGACCGAGCATTACGGATTTGCGATGCTGAAACGATCAAAGCGTTGAGAGACGCAAAGAGGCCCGGAATGCTCAGCGCCAAGGTTGACAGCTCGGAGCAAGAGCGGTTTCAGGCGGGCGGGGTTCCAGGGGCTTCGAAGCGCTTCAAATCCTCGGCCAGGAATTGCGTGACGTCCTTGAACTTGGGGATATTCGCGGGATTCAGCCGCATCAGCTCGAGATGCGCTTCCAGCGACGTGCGCGAGACCTCTTCCTTCGACGCGGTCTGCCCGGGCGGCAGCGGTTCGAACAGCGCGGTGCAGGGATTTGCTTCGTAGATGATCTGAAAGAGCGAGTGCACCCCCAGGGTGTCGATGAGGTCCGAGACGCGCGCATTCGGATTCAGCAGCACCGGCGGCGGGGAAGGATCGGCCCCCGTGCTGCCTTGCGCCAGGAAGGTCAGCACGCCGAGAAAGGTGCTATCCATCGTGAGGCACTCGCCCAGGTCGAGCACGAAAGCGCTGAAGCCCCGGCTTTGCAGCGCCCCCACCGCTCCCTTGAATTCGCAGCTCGCCGCGACATTCGCGCGCCCCGCGATCTTCAAATAGGCCGTCCGTTCGAGCACCGCGACGGAAATACTGGAGGCAGGATTTGGCATGGCGGTTGACCCTTGGCCTCAGGCGGCGGCGCGGCGCGGCAGGCCGACGATCCGCATGAGCGTTTCCTGCAAGGCGTGGGCCGGATCCACGCCGGTCGAGATCATCCGCAGGTTGCATTGAAGCAGCGCCTCCAGGGCCTCGACGAGTTCCTCCGTCGAATAGTTCCGGGCCTGCGCCAGCGAGTTGTAGAGCGCGTACGGGTGCATCGCCAGCGGGTTGTATTTCCGATCTTTCGGCAGCGCGTCCGCCGGAATCCGTTCGAGCGCCGCCTTGAATTGCGCGAAGTCCAGGCTCGGCCGCAGCCATCCTTCGCGGATCATTTCACGCAGGAAGAGCATCGTCCTGACCTTCGAGATAAACCCGTAGAGCAGCCCCATTTCGCTGCGCGACGAATCAGTCTGCATCGACCACAGTTCCTGATCCAGCGTCTTTAACAGGCGCGGCAGGTTACGCGCCCCGAGGGCATCGGCCAGGGCGAACGCCTTCGCCTGCTTTTGCCGGCTCACGATCGTTTCGACATCCTCGACGCTCACCTGCGGCCGGCCCCCCAGAAAGAGCGCGAGCTTCTCCACTTCGGAAGTCAGCAGCCGGTTGTTCGGCCCGACGTTCGCCACGAGCGCGGCCAGTGCGTCGCCCGAGATCTCCTTGCCCAGCCCGCGGAGCTGCTTGCGCGCCGCCATCTCCGCCTGATCGGCCCAATCTTTATCGTCGAGATTCCAGCCTGCGAAAGTCTCCACCTCGCCGAGTTTGTCCAATGCCTTGTAGAAACTTTTCCGCTTATCGACCTTGCCCGCCGAGATGATCAGCCGCACTCCGTTCCATTGGAAAGCCTTCAACTCCTGCGCCAATTCGGCCAAAGCCTCCGCCACGGCCGCGGCGGAGGCCGTCCGCTCGTCGCCGAGGAAATTGCAGTTCTGAAACCAGATCGCCTTGCCTCCGCCGAAGAATGGAATGGTCTGCAACGCCTCCCGCAGCCGGGCGATCGCCCGCAGCGCCTCGCCGCTGTTCGAAGCCGTAGCGTCGATCGTTTCGTTGTCGAAGCCGCCCGTCTCCTGGCACCAAGCCTGGAAAATCTGCCGGGCGCGCTGCTTCACCGCGAAGTCATCCTCGCCGAAAATGAAATACAGAGGGATGGCCGTCCCTGCCGGTTCGGAAGGTTTCGGGCGCATGGCAGCTCCTACTCGCTCTCGGTTCCTTCGTGATTCTCGTTGATCCGCTGGAGCACCTCGCTCATGTCCTCGACCTCGTCGAAGAGCGCGCGGGACACGAAAATGGGCCGCTTCTGCGCCGCGGCGAGGGCCAGGCAATCGCTCGGCCGGGCGTCGATTTCCACCAGCTTGCGGCCCAGCTCGTTCTGCTGATGGAGGAAGAGCCGCGCGAAATAGGTCGAATTCTTCAACTCGGTGATCAAAATGCGGTCGACCGAGATATTAAAGCACTGGAGGATATCCCGCATCAGATCGTGCGTCAGGGGGCGCTCCTTGGCCGTTCCCTTCAGGAACATCCCGATGACCGCCCCCATGTTGTGCTCCACCTGTATGACGAACACCTTGTCGTCATTCCCCAGGAAGATGGCGCAGCCGCTATTCGCCGGGAGGATACCGCGAATATTCACTGGCACGTCAGTCTTCATGGGCGAAGTCTAAATCCAGCGGTTCAAAACACAAGGCGACCGTGGCCGGTGGCACGTCGGGAGACGGAATGCCGATCTCGCTGCAATCCATGAATTAGCTTTCCCCGATGATTCGCATCTGTCAAAACCTGCCGCCATGACGTTTCGCGACAAGGTGGTGCCCTACGAGCGCCTCGACGCCTGGCGGGCGCAGATGCGCGCCTCCGGCCGGTGCCTGGTGGTCACCAACGGCTGTTTCGACCTGCTCCACCTCGGTCACGCCACCTACCTCGAACAAGCCCGCGCCCAGGGCGATGCCCTCCTCGTCGGCATCAATGGCGACGACGCCGTGCGCGGCCTCAAGGGCGAAGGCCGCCCCATCAATTCCGAAACGGACCGCGCCGCCGTCGTCGCCGCCCTGGAATCGGTCTCCGCCACCTGCATCTTTCCCGACGTCCGGGCCACCGGATTCCTGGCGCGCGCGCAGCCGGATATTTACGTCAAAGGCGGCGATTACACCCTCGAAACCCTGAACCAGGAAGAACGCCGCACCGTCGAGAATGCCGGCGGGCGCATCGTGCTTATTCCCTTCGTCCCCGGGAAATCGACCACCGGCCTCGTCGAGAAGATCTCCCGGCTCTGATCGCTCGGACCATTCCGCCCAATTGCCGATGGGATATTTAAGGGAACGCCGGATCGCTCACTTGAAACGGGCGATGGCCGGGGAAGGTTAACCGGCATGGACAGCGAAGCCAAAGCCCGGGAGGAAGCCAAACGAGATCGCGCCTACGATCCGGCTCTCCGCTGGCGGCATATTCAGGAAGCCATTCGCTTCGCCGAGGCCACCCTGCCCCCTCATCTCCGCCGCAACCGCCCGCGCTGGCCCAAACCGATCGAACCCGGCGGTGCGGGTCGATAGCCGCCCGCGCCTCCATTTAGAAAAGCGGTCCGGAGAGTTGCGCGGCCCGTGAGGATGGAGAATGATGCCTGTCAGACAATTATGATACAGTCGGCGGTTCTGGACATGCCCGCGCCCGCGCGGCCTGTAGCTGCGGCGAGGACTGAGGCGTTTCCCTGGTGGTGCTTCGCGGTAGCTTTCGGAGCGCTCTGCATCCCCATCGGGACCTTGTGGGACATCTCCTGGCATTCGACGATCGGGCGCGACACCTTCTGGACACCCGCGCATATCACGATTCACCTCGGCGGATTGATCCCCGGTTTCACCGCAGGCTGGCTGGCGGTTCGCAGCACCTTTTTCGACCGCACCGGAGAAGGAGTCCGTCTCCTCGGGCTGCGCGCTCCGCTCGGAGCCTGGGTCATCATCTGGGGGGCGTGGGCCATGTTGCTCTCCGCCCCCTTCGACGATTGGTGGCACAATGCCTACGGGCTGGATGTGGAGATTCTCAGCCCGCCCCACACCGTGCTCGCCGCCGGCATGTACGCCGTGGCGCTCGGATCGCTCCTGCTGGTGTTGCAATGGCAAAATCGCACCGGAGCCAAAGCCGGAGGCTGGCTATTCATCTTTTGCGCCGGGATTCTGGTGACGATGTCCACCATCATCGTGACGGAGAAGAGCTTTCCGAACCAGCAACAGGGGAACACGTTTTACATAATATCCTGCCTGGTCTATCCCACCTATCTGGCGGCGGTGATGCGAGCGGCGAAGGTGCGCTGGGCCGCCACCGGCGCGGCGTTCGTTTACATGCTGATCTACGCCAGCATGGTCTGGGTCCTGCCGCTCTTCCCGGCGCAACCGTTGCTAGCTCCCATTTACATTCCGGTGGATCGGATGGTGCCGCCGGTTTATCCGCTGCTCCTGGTCGTCCCGGCCTTGGCGATGGATTTGCTTCACCTGGCCTTTCGGCAACACCGCGGCTTTTGGTGGGATTGCCTGCTCTCGATCCTGATGGGCGCGGCGTTTTGCGCGGCTTTCTTCGCCGTCCAGTACAATTTTTCTGGGTTCATGCTCAGCCCGCAATCGGATAACTGGTTTTTCGGCGGGCATCGGTTCTGGCCTTATTTCGCGAAGCCGGGCGAATGGCAGGGCAGATTCTGGGATACCGTGAAGGATCCCATCACGGGACAAGGCCTCCTGATCGCGATGGGGCTGGCCATGCTCAAATCCCGGATCGCCCTCGGCGTGGGCAACTGGATGAGCCGGGTGCAGCGATGAACCGCTTCGCGCTCGCCCTTCTCGCCCTGTGTTGCACCTGGGTGGCGCAAGCGCACATCGGCAATTCCTATGTGTTCATGGAAGGCCAGGCCGGGCCGTACCGGGTGCGGGTTTCGATCGTTCCGCCGGAGGTCGTCCCCGGCCGGGCCAAAATCAATGTGCGAGTCCATGATCCCGGCGTCACCAACGTGAGCGCGCTGCCCGTCCGCTGGGACGCTGGGCGGAAAGGCGCTCCGCCGGCCGATCCGGCGCCGCCGGTGACCGGCGAAACCAACCTTTATTCCACCGAACTTTGGCTGATGGATTCCGGCGCGTACAGCGTGTTTGTGGACGTCAAGGGAGCCTTGGGCCAAGGCACGGCGATCGTGCCGCTGAATTCCGTGTCGAGCCAGCGGCTGGAAATGTCGCGGACGATGAGCACGGCTTTCCTCGTGGCCGGCGGCGTGCTGGTCGTCCTGCTGATCCTGATCGTCGGAGCCGCGGTGCGCGAGAGCGTGCTGCCCGCGGGCGTGGTTCCGAACCGCAAGCGGGTCTGGCTGGCGCGGCTCGGCATGGCGATCGGGAGCATTCTGCTCGGACTTCTCTTGTGGCGCGGACACCGCTGGTGGGGCGAGGTAGACGCCGATTTCCGTAACAACCGGCTGTTCACTCCGGGGGAGATGACCGCCACTTTAACCAAATCCGACGCTGCCGCCCGGCTTCGCATGACCTTCGACGACAACACGCGGCACTGGCGGGATCACACTCCGATCGTCCCCGATCACGGGAAATGGATGCATCTCTTCCTGGTGGAATCATCGGGCCAGAACGTCTTCGCCCATCTGCATCCCCGCATGCTGGGTAAGCGCAATTTCGAGACGGCCCTGCCCGCGCTACCGGCCGGGCGCTACGCTATCTACGGAGACATTACCCATGAAAGCGGCCTGACTCAGACGCTGCTCGCTTCGCTGGAACTGACCGAGAATTCGGCCCAGGGGACTGGATTGGACAGCGACGATTCGTGGTGGACTGGGGCGGCCGCCGGCGCGGACGGCGTGGCGAACTTCGAGGATGGTCTGCGCCTGATCTGGCGGAATCCGCATGCGCCCAGCCCGGCATCGGAGACGACGCTGCGTTTCGATTTGGTCGGCGCCGACGGCCAGCCTGCCCCTCTCGAACCCTACATGGGGATGTGGAGCCACGCGGTGATCCGGGCAGAGGATGGAACGGTCTTCACTCATTTGCACCCGATGGGAACGATCTCCATGACCGCCCAGGAACTTTTCGCCCAACGGGAAAAGGCGCAGGCCAACAACCCGCTCGATATCGTCTGTGGGCGGCCGGAAAAAGACTTGAGCTTCCCCTACGCCTTCCCTCGCCCCGGGAAGTACCGCATGTGGGTGCAGACGAAATCGGGAGGCCAGGTCCGCACCGGCGCGTTCGATGTGGTGGTGAGCCCTTAATCCTCCGGTGTTCGCGGCGTAGTCGGCGCAGGTTTCTGTAAGGGATTCCTCGGTTCTTCGGGGGGCTCGACGTATTGTTCGAGGAACCAGCGGAGTGCCATGCGGAAGTCTTCGTGGCTCAGCTCGTGGCCGCCTTTGTGCAGCTCCAGCCGTACCTTGGCGAATCCGTGGCGCAGCAGGCTCTCCTTCACTTCGGTATGCTGTTGCGGCGTGGCGAGCTTGTCGTCCGAACCGCCGCTGAGGAAGATGGGAACATCCTTGTAGCGGGTCGAGGGCCGGTACAGCTTGGCGGCTTCGCTGGCGTAATCCTCGTTGACGCTGGCCATAAAGACGCCCATCAGATTGTAACCCTTGTTCGCCAGCACCGCGCCGAGCACCCCGCTCCACTTGCCGCCGCCGGAAACTCCGGCGCAAACCATCGGCCATTTTCGAGACCCGGGCCAATGTTTGTGCAGATGTTCGAGGAGGGTCGAGGTCATGGCCCAGCGCCAGGGCGGAGTATCGTTGGTCGGGCGGCCATACGGGCCTTCGGCCGCCACCAAGACGTAACCGAGCCGCAAAGCGGTGGTGGCATAGTCGCGCAGCTCGCGAATCGAGGAGGTCTCCTCGTCTCCGGTCGAGCAGACAATGAGCAGCGGATTCGGCACCTCCGGGTTGAAGCCTTGCGGGACGACGATCGCCGCCGAGGCCCACTCCACCATGGGATTCTTGCTGGCCAGCACGCTTTGCCGCGCGGTCTGGGTCAACGGGATCGAGAAGGCATGCACCTTCCCCGGTGACATGCGGTACGGGGCATTCGTCGAACTCTCGGGCGCCGATTCCACGGGGGGCGGGTCGGCCGGGCGGCCCGCCCACTGGTTCAGAGCGAACAGGAGGCCGATGGCAGCGAACAGGCGAGGCAGGCGGCGCATAACAACATCTTCGATTGCCGGAAGCTTACAATACTCCGGGTGCCCAAGCGAGAGTTCCGTGACCTTCGGATCGACGCGGGACCGGCACTAAAGCAGGCCGTTCAGTTTGCGGCCGATCCAGTACACGGTGAGCAAGGCGAGGATCGCGCCGCCCCACCAGGGGTTGCTCCAGAGCCGGATGCGGCGTTCGAGCGGTTTCGGTTCGGGCGCGGTGGCGATCTGGGCGACGATATCGGCGAAGCCATCCGCCAAGGCGCTGGCGCCGCTCGTCAAGCTGGCGAGTTCGGCCAGGATGGCGCGGTTGACCGGCTGCCCGATGCGCTCAACGACGCGGGACTGGACGGCGAGATCCGTTTCGAGCTTGCGGCCGTGGGCTTCGGCATTGAGGAGGACTTTGTACTTCCCGGCGGCCGCGGGCGTGAAGGTGCTCTGGAAGACGCCCCAACCTCCTTCAATCGAGGCAAATTGCAGTTGTTCCGCCCGGCCGTCCGGAGCCGTGACGGTGGCCTGGATCGGCCCTCCTTCGGCGGGGAAGCCGGCGGCATTGAGGATCGTCGCCTGCAAAAAGACCGTGTCGCCCGGCTGGGGCGCTTCCGGGGAATACGCCAGGCGAATGCCTTCCTTTTCCGAAAGGTGGCGCTGATGCGCCATCCACCGGACAACCTGGCTCCAGAAGCGGTAGTGAAACTTGTCCTCGACGCCGCGGCGCCAGCGCCAGGCGCTGTCCGTGCCGAGAAAGAGCACCTTGCCGGCACCGGCGGAACGGGTGGCCAACAGCGGCAGACGCCCCGAGGCATTGCGCAAGGCCGAGTGGACGGCCAGCACTTCGGAACCGGGGCGGCTTTTCTCGACCGCGGCGGACCAGAAAAATCCGGGGAGGTTCAGCCACGTTTGGGCATTGGCGTTTTCGTCGGTATCGAAGCGGGTGAGCAAGTGGCCTTTGCCCTGGGTGGTCAGCGTTAGAACCGCTTCGTTCTGGAGCGCGATGCCCTCGGGGCGCTTGTCGTCCAGCACGACGGGGAGCAGATCTTTGAGCGAACTGTTCGCCAGCGACAACACGCGGCCACGCCTCCCCGGGACGAACACGAGGCCGCTGGCCTGCTGCTCGACGAGGCCCTTGAGCAGCTCGGCATCGGTTTCGGTCAGCTCACTCTGGCCGACGCCGACATCGCCCAGAAACACGACGTCGTACTTCGATAACGCTTCCTTGCTGTCCGGGAATCGTTCCAGGTAGCCGCGCCCGCCGCCCGGGCCGAGTTGCGGGTGGAACAACAAGGAGTTCATTTCCACGCCGGGGTCGCGGGCCAGGGCGTTGCGCAGGTAGCGATACTCCCAGCGGGGAACCGAGTCGACGACCAGCACGCGAAGTTTGTCCACCCGCACCGAAATCTGGAAGGACTGGCGGTTGTTGTTGGTGAGCGCTTCGGACGGATGGATCGGGATCTGCATGGCCAGCGCCACATCGCCCACCGAACGGGGATACCAGAGGACCGCGTCCTGCACCTGGCCAAAGGCCGGGATGGTGATCTCCTTGCGCGTCTCCTCCCGCTGGCCATCGAAGAGCGTGACGGTGGTCTTCACTTCCTCGGGCAAATGGCTCTGAATGGCAAATGGGATGGTGATTTGTTCCCCGAAAAGGCCGTAAGAAGGCGCATTCACGACTTCGAGCGACAGATCGGGCAGCGGCGTCTCGCGTCCGACAGCCACGGAATAGATGGGAATGCCCTGCTCGCGGTACCGAAAGCCCGCCGCCGCCGGCGATTTGCCCTGGTTCCAATCTCCATCGGTCAGCAAAAGCACCGCCTGCAGATTCTGTTCGCGCTGAAACGTTTTCTCGAGCGCGGCATTAAGATCGGTGCCGGCGGGGGCAACGGATGCGTTGGTGGAGGCGGGGGCCGGCAGACCAAATTCTTCGACGGCAACGCGGGCGTTCTTCTCCAGGGCGCGTTGAACCTCGGGCGTGAGTTGCGCCTCCACCCATTCCGAGCGGGCACGGATCGTCTCACCCTGAATATCGCGGGTCCCCATGCTGCCGGAACGGTCGACCAGAATGGCCACCAACGGTTTCTCGGTGCGCTTGATCGTCTGAACCAGCTCGGGTTGCAGGAGGGTCAAGCCGAGCATGGTCACGATCACGAAGCGGAGCAGTTCGAGCCAGGAGCCCTTCGTCCGCCGTCCGCCGCGGCTCCAATTGAGATAGCAGATCGCACCCGCCGCCACCCAAAGCAGCAGGCCGAGGGCCATGGTCCATCCTGAGGCTGCGAGTGACCAGTTCATGCGGGTTTGTCGATCAAGTCACCCGGGCCCGGCCGGCGAGGCGGAGGAGCCGAACTGGCGCGCGCCGGCAGGATGAGCAGTCCTTCGACCAGCAGGAAAAGAAGCATCATGAACAGGAAAAACCGCCAGACCTCCCCCTGCAAACGATCATTCGCGCGGCCTTGATCCTGCAGGAGTTGGAACGGCAGCGAGCCGAACAAGCGGGCCGCTGCCTCGGCGGTCACCATTTCCGGCGCATCTTCGGCGGCGGGGCGGTTGACCGCCATGAGCCGGTTGTTGAAGCGATAGACCCCGGCCTGAAATCGCGGGTCCTTCGGCTCGGCGGTGTCCACTGCCGTCCACTGGCGCGTATCGGCGCCCAGCTCGGCCTGGCCGCATTCGAAGACGCGGGCGGCATTCAAGCGGCGAGCCCCGGCGCGGTGGAGCCGCTGCACGAGCGGGACGAGCACCGGACCGCTGCCGAGATCCGACCACGCCTCCTGCGGAGCTGTCGCACAAAAATAAACCGAACCTTTCCCCGCCGACTTTCGGACCAGAAACGGCGCGCCATCGGTAAACGAAGCGAGGACGGTGCCTCCACCAGAAATGGGCGCCCTCTGGGCAATCTCGAGCTGTGGCAGCGGAATCGCGAGCCCCTCCTCCGTGCGGGCGAACGGGCCATCCACCTCATTCCATTTGGCGACGCGCATGGGATCGGAGGCCAATGCCTGCACGGGTTGGCCCCAGGCAAGCCCCGCCATCGCCGCGCCCGGGCGGGGCAGCGAAGGGAAGCAAAGCACGATGCCGCCCGATTCGATAAAGGTGGTGAGCTGCTGGCTTGGCTCTTGCGGCAGATCGGCGGTCCAGACGATGAGACTGACCGAAGCCAGGTCTTCGCGGGCCAACTGTTCGGGAGCCACCACCCGCGCCGGCTGGAGGTCCGTGCCCGAAAAATCGGCGGCGGCCAGCGTGAGCGGCAGAAGGCCTCGGTTTTCGGTGGCGACCACCAAGGCATGGGCCGGTTTTTCCGGCTCGAAGACAAAGAACGCCACGTTATCGCGGGCATTGGCGTCGGCCGGCAAGATAAAGCTGCCCCAGCCATTCGTCTGGTTCGCAGCCAGAGGCAGCGCCAGCCGCGCCCGGAAAGAGCGTTCCGCGAGATCGAGCTTCAACTGGCTTTTCGTGCCATTGAGCGATGCTTCGAGCACCGCCGGTTCATTGGTCAGATAATTGCGTTGAAGATCGAGCGTGGCGGCGAGTTCGCTCGTGCCGCCGCGCGCTTGCGGAGCCGCCTCCACGAGCGTGAGCGACGTATTCTCGCCGCTGCCCGATTCAAAGGAGACCATCCGAAAACGCACTTTCTGCGGGAGCGAAGCGAACCGGGTGACGATGGTCTCCCAACGCGGATCGTCGGCCAGCCAGTTGCTGGCCTGCAGATCGGACGCGATCCAGACTTCGGCGGCGCCGGTCTTCGAGTCGAGGAGATAGTCGAACGCGCGCAGCAGCAGCCCCGGAAGATCGGCAGCCGTATCGGTCGGCCCCGAGAACTGGGGCAGCGCCAGGGTCGAGGCTCCCGGCAGCACTTGCGGCTGCTTCCCGGCGCTCTCCACCAGCACCAGGCGCGTCGAGGGCGGGAATTGGCGCAGCGCTTCGCCCCACAGCGCCAGCGCCTGTTCGCGCCGGGACTTGGCGACCGCCGCGATGCCGGTCTCCATGCTGGCCGAGCGGTCGAGCACCAGGAGAATGGCGTCCGGAGCGGGAGCCAGCGCCCAGCCGAGCCACCCCCCGGCCAAGGGGCGGCCGAGGAAAAGAATTAGCGCCAGCACGGCCAGAACGCGAAAGAGCAGGATCAGGAATTGGCGCAGCTTGGCCTGGCTGATCGAGCTTTGGGTCGCGGACATGACGAAGCGCATCGCCGCCCACGGCTGCGGCCGATGGCGCATCCGGTTGATCAAATGAATGATCACCGGGATGAGCAGCAGGGGCAGGCCCCAAAGAATGTATGGCTGGAGAAACGTCACAGACTACGCGGCGCTGGCGAACTGCGCCCGTTCGGTCAGGAAATCGGCCAGGGCTTTTTGGTAATCGGTATCGGTGCGGACGAGCCGGTACTCGGCCTTGAACTCGCGGCATCCCTGTCGCAACCGGTCGAGAAAGGCGTTCAACTGGCGCAGGTACTCCTGCCGAATCAGGTTAGGCTCGGTGACGATCGCCCGCCCGCCTTCCAGATCCACAAACCGCACGGGGCGCTCGAACTCAAATTGTAGTTCGGCCGCGTCGAGCAGATGGAACAACGCCACATCGTGCTTGCGAAAGCGCAGATGCTGCACGGCTTGCAGCAAAGGTTCGAGGTCGGTAAAGCAATCGGAGAAGATCAGGACGAGGCCCCGGGGGCGGGCCTTCTCGGCGAGTTCGTGCAGCGCCGCGATTAGCCCGGTCTCCCCAGCCGGCTCGACTTTATCGAGATGCTCGAGAATGAGTTGCACATGGGCCGGGGTCCGTTTCGGCGGGATTTCCATCGAGACTTTTTCGCCGGAACAAATCAACCCGGCGGCGTCGCCCTGATGAATCACCAGATAAGTCAGGGTAGCGGCAAGGCGTTTGGCGAAATCGATTTTCCGGCCGTGGCGCATCTGAAATCCCATGGAACCGCTGCCATCGATCACCAGATAACATCGCAGATTCGTCTCGGCCTCGAACTCCTTCATGTAGAAGCGATCCGACCGTGCGAACACCCGCCAGTCCAACCGGCGCAAATCGTCGCCCGGCACGTAGTTGCGATACTCGGCGAACTCGACGCTCGACCCGCGATGCGGGCTCCGGTGCTGGCCGGACACGGTGCCCTCCATCGGCAGCCGGGTCAGGAGCGGTTGCCCCATCAGGCGGGTCAACACGGCGGGATCGAGCAGCGCGGTGCCTGGTCTGGGATCAGCCACGAGCCGCACCTCCGCGAGAATCCGCCACGAGCCGCTCGATAATATCCGGGCTGCCGACGCCCTCGGCCTGCGCCTGGAAATTGGTCAAAATCCGGTGAGTCAGAACGGGCTGGGCGACGGCTTCGAGATCTTCAATCCGGACCAGGAAGCTCCCGTGCAGCACCGCATGCGCCTTGGCGCCGCGGATCAGATATTGCACCGCCCGCGGGCCCGCGCCCCACGTTACCCACTTCTTCACCGATTCGGAGGCCTCCGCCGACTTCGGACGCGACCGCCGCACCATCTCCACCGCCGCGTCGTAAATGTGGTCGGGCACCGGCACGCGCTGGACAATATCCTGGAAGCGGAGGACTTCCTCGCCGCTCACCAGTTTTCGGAGCTTGGGTGGCGGCGCCCCGGTCGTCTCGCGGGCGATGCGGCGTTCTTCCTCCAGCGTGGGGTAATTCACATGAATGAAGAACATGAACCGGTCGAGCTGCGCTTCGGGCAGCGAATAGGTGCCCTCCTGCTCGATGGGATTCTGGGTGGCCAGCACGAAGAACGGCGAGGGCAGCGGAAAGACCCGGCCCGCCACCGTCACCCGATGTTCCTGCATCGCTTCGAGCAAGGCGCTTTGGGTTTTGGGCGGGGTGCGGTTGATCTCGTCCGCGAGCACGACGTTCGCGAAGACCGGGCCTTGATGAACACGAAGGCGCGGCGGCCCGGCTGGTCGGTCTCCTGCAGGATGTCCGTCCCGGTGATATCCGAGGGCATCAAGTCGGGCGTGAACTGAATGCGGTTGAACTCGAGCGACATCACTTGGGCCAGCGAATTGACGATCGTGGTCTTGGCCAGGCCGGGCACCCCCATGAGCAGCGCGTGGCCGCGCGACAGGATGCAGATCAGGAGCTGCTCGATGACATCGCTCTGGCCGATGATCACTTTGCCCATCTCCTGGCAAATGGCCTCATACAGTTCGCGGAGCTGCGTAATGGCGGCGACATCGCCGGACTGAGCGGCGGTTTGGCTGGCCTGCTGGGGCGCTTTTTCTGGCATAAAACGCGGCTAAACTACCGGCTGCGCCCGGTAAATCAATCACGCGTGTCCCAAATCGGCGGAATGGGCTCGAAGCGGCCCGAATGCGTGTCCGCAAGATTCCGGCGCGGCGGCTTGATGAATCCGGCCATTGCGGCTAACACATCGCCCAGCCCACATGTCCGCCCGATTGAGAATCGGTCGAATCGCTCTGGCCGCCGGCATCGCGCTGGCCGTGCTGCTCTACCTCCGCCCGCGGGAGAGTGATTCCGGCCCGGCCGCCAACGCCTCGCCCGAAGCGTTGCTCGCCCGCGGCCTGGCGTTGCTCGATGAACAAGAAGCGGCCGCCGCGCGGGATTACTGGGGGCCGGAGGCTGCGGCCGCCCGCTACGGCCAGGCGATGGACCAATTCTGGAACGCGCTGAAGGACTCCCCCGACAAATGGAGCGTGCTCCGGAAACTTCCGGTAGGGCGTGTCACGCGCGTGGTCGAGCACAAGGCGCGAGACCTTCCGCACGGCCTTCGCATTCTCGAAGGACCGGGCCGGAACGAGGCCCTCGACCGCGCCGCCTGGACGGCGTTGCTGGACCGGACGCAAGCCGCTGGTTGGATGATCGAAGCCACCGAGTTCCGGCATATTCGTTTCGATCCCGCCTCGAACAGCCGGCCGCCCGGCAGCGGATACTATTTCGCCGCCCATTTGACCAATGACGGCTCGAAAATGCGCGCGGTGCTCGAAGGCGAACTAGCCATCACCTGGACCACTGCCGCCGTCCCGGAAATCGCCGCCGTGGATGCCACCAAACTTCAAGTACGCACCCGTGCCGGGGAAATCCCCTTCGTCAATGTCCTGCACGAGGAGGTGCAGCCGCCCGAGGGTTCGTACTTCATCGATCCGTTGATCGTCGAGGATCTGGATCGCGATGGCTCGCTGGAGATCATTCTCGCGGCGAAGAATCGCGTCTATCGCCGCACGGCGGCGGGCGGCTGGGCGGCGGCGGATTTATGCGCGGAGAACCCGCGCCTGATCTTCACCGCGATTCTCGGCGATTTCACCGGAGATGGCGCGCTCGACTTTCTCTGTGCGAATTTCGACGGATTGCTGCTCTACACTGGCACGATGGATGGCCAATTTCCGCACGCGCCGCGCCGTGTCTGGGCCGCCCAACCCCGGCTGCGCTACGCCCAGGCCATCACCACCGGCGATATCGATGGCGATGGCGATCTCGACCTCTTCCTTGGCCAATATCGGGTGCCGTATGAAAACGGCCAGATGCCGGCCCCCTATTTCGATGCGAACGACAGCCATCCTTCCTTCCTCTTGCGGAACGATGGGCAGGGCCAGTTCGCGGACATCACCGTGGCCAGCGGCCTCGCGGCGAAGCGGCACCGGCGCGCCTATAGCGCCTCGCTCGCCGACCTGGATGGCGACGGCCACCTCGATCTGCTCGTCGTCAGCGACTTTCGCGGGATCGACCTCTGGCGGAACGACGGCCAGGGAAAGTTTGCCGAGGTGACCGACCGGTGGCTGCCGGAGCCATTCGGCTTCGGGATGTCGCACAGCTTCGCCGATTTCAACCGCGACGGCCGGATCGACCTGCTCATGATCGGCATGAACTCCCCCGTGGCGGATCGATTGAACCACCAGCGGTTGCTGCGGCCCTATCCGCAGCGGGACGCGGGCATGCGCGCCCGGATGACCTTCGGCAACCGGCTCTGGCTCGGCGCGCCGCAGGGCGGCTTCCTCCCCTCCCCTTCCAACCCCGCCATCCAACGCGCGGGGTGGGCTTGGTCCGCCGCCGCCGCAGACCTCGACAACGACGGCTTTCCGGACCTTTACATGACGAATGGTCACGAGAGCCGGAGTTCCGTGCAGGACTACGAGACCGAGTTCTGGCTGCACGATATCTACATCGGCGATTCGCAGGAGAACCCGCTCATGAACCGTTACTTTCAGAACAAGTTCGCCCGGACGCGCGGCCAGGGGCAGTCCTACGGCGGCCACGAGCGCAACCGGCTCTACCTCAATCTCGGCGGCACTAACTTCGTCGAAATCGGCCACTTGTTCGGAGTCGGACTCACCGAAGACTCCCGCGGCGCCGTCGCCGCCGACGTCACCGGCGATGGCAAGCTCGACCTCATCCTCACGACCTTTGAGGTCTGGCCCCGGCTGCGGCAGACATTGCAAATCTTTGAGAACCGCCTGGATATCCGCCCCGCCCGGGAACTTATTCTTCAGAGGGCCGATGCGATCGGACACATGGTGCAGGGCAAGGAGCCCCACCCTGCGGCCTGGCTGCCGGTCACGGGAGACGGTTACCGCGCTCAACACCCTCTCCGGATCTACGCGGGAGCAGCTTCCCCAACGAACGAACTCTCGGAACTCCGTTACCGAGGCCGATCCACGGTCTTCACGAATTCACAGCGCCGGGTGATCCTGGCCGAGTAACCTCCCCTAGCGAGCGGTTTGCCAGCTTCGGCGGTCGCAACTATGCGGCCTTAGCCAGCCATTCCGGCGGGAGGCTGGAGATGGTGATGCCGCGGTTGGTTTCGACGAAGTAATTGGCGGACCATTCGGTGGTGAAGAGGACGACCGGTTTGTTTTGATTATCGAAGGCGATGCGCGCGCCGGTGGGCAGGGAAAGGCGTTCGAGGTCTTCCTCCTTCATGTCCGACGGCAGCCAGCGGATCACCGTCCAGGCACTCTGCTCCAGGCGGGACTCGGCCCCGTACTCGGTTTCGAGCCGGTACTGCACGACCTCGAATTGCAGCGGGCCGACGGCGGCCAGCAGCGGCGTTTTCACCGCCGAATCCTTCAGCGTGAGAATCTGGATCACGCCCTCCTGCAAGAGCTGTTCGAGCCCCTGCCGGAATTGTTTGTACTTGGCCGTGTTCGGATTGTGCAGGAAGGCAAAGGTCTCCGGCGTGAAGCGTGGGATCTCGTTGTAAACAATCCCCGGATCGGTCGTGAGCGTGTCGCCAATGCCGAAATCCGCGAGGCCGACCAGGCCGACGATGTCGCCGGGGTACGCTTCATCGATGGTTTCGCGCTCCTGCGCAAACAGCTTGTGCGAGTTCGAGAGCCGGATCTTTTTGCCGGTGCGATTATGCACCACGGTCATATCGCGCTCGAACTTGCCGGTGCAGACGCGCACGAAGGCGATGCGGTCGCGATGCCGGGGGTCCATGTTGGCCTGAATCTTGAAGATAAAGCCGGAAAAAACCGGATGCTCGGGCGCGAGCCATTCCCCGGCCACTCGCCGCGGGCGCGGTTCCGGCGAATGCGCGAGAAAGCCATCGAGGATGAGCTGGACGCCGAAGTTGTTCATCGCGCTGCCGAAGAAGACCGGCGTGGTATTCCCCGCCAGCACTTCGGCGGGGTCGAACTGTTCCCCGGCCAGATCGAGCATGGCCAGCTCTTCGGAAATCTTGTGGTAGGTGGCCTCGTCCATCCGCTCGCGGATAACCGGATCGGACAACCCCCCGATTGAGACCGGCGCCCGGTAGGCCCCACCGACCGTCCGCTCGAAGAGATGCACCTCTTTGCGCATCCGGTCGTAGACCCCCTTGAAATCGATCCCATTGCCGATGGGCCAGTTGACCGGGAACACCTTGATTTGCAGCACCCGCTCAATCTCGTCGAGCAAGGCGAGCGGCTCGCGCGTCGGCCGGTCGCATTTGTTCATGAAGGTGAAGATCGGGATCTGCCGTTGCCGGCACACCTCGAAGAGCTTGCGCGTCTGGGCCTCGATGCCCTTGCCGGCATCGATGATCATGATGACCGCATCGACCGCCGTGAGGACGCGGTAGGTGTCCTCCGAAAAGTCCTTGTGGCCGGGGGTGTCGAGCAAGTTGATATGGAACCCGCCGTATTCGAACTGGAGCACGGTCGAGCTGATCGAGATGCCCCGCTTCCGCTCCAGCTCCATCCAGTCGGAGGTCGAGGCCCGCTGGTTCTTGCGGGCGGTAACTGACCCCGCGAGCTGCACGGCCCCTCCGTACAGCAGCAGCTTCTCCGTCATCGTCGTCTTCCCGGCGTCCGGGTGCGAGATGATGGCAAAGGTCCTCCGTTTCGCGATTTCGGCTTGAATACTCACACTACAAAAACCGGTAACGTAACCCTTCGCACGTCGGAAGCAACCCGGGTTCGTGAGTCCGAATGAATCTGAGGGCAAGAAGGGGCATTACGGGGCTTTTGGGGTCTCGAACGGGCGGAGTTGGGGTGGAAGGAGGGACGTGGAATATGTGGAATGTGTGGAATTACGGGGGATTTGGCGTGAAATCTGTGGAACGGGGTGGAACCGTTCCGGGGCGAGGCATGGTCAATCAAAAAGTGCTTTTAAAGTTTCTTTAGATAACCTTTCGCGCATTTGTATCGAACCGTCGGTCTCACGGCAGGGAGGCGAAATCGGCTTCCTGGGTTTTGGTTAAAATCGAGGGGGGGTAGTGCTGACGGTAGAAATCGGGGTCGAGGTGGCCGGCCTGGAAGCCAAGGACGGTGCGGAGGGGGGGCATGAGGGCAGGGAACCGGCCGTAGCGTTGCCAGACGTACTCGCAATAAGCGGTGGTGGCGGCGATGGCCCGGTCGCTGACCGGGCTGACCTGGGACGCGACCTTGGGGTCCTTCCAGGGGAAGGAGCCATCCGCCCGGCGGAAGGCGCCGTTCGGGCCGGTCTTGGAGGCGACCACGGCCTCCACGGCGGAGCGCATATCCTTGAAATACGGAGGCGCGTAGGTGCGGAGCAGGACCTGGCCGTCGCGTTCCAGACCGATGGGGCATGGAACGGGAATGTCCCGGCCGAGCAACTTCAGAGCAAAGGCGGCCAGCCCCCGCACCCCGAGGTAGCGTGAAGCGGGGTATTGGTGGAGGCGAAATTCGAGGGCCTGCAGCCAGGCGAAATCGTGGTTGGCGAAGTTCGGAAATCCGCCCAGGCCAAGCGCTTGCGTCATGAGCGCCAAATTTTGGAGCATCATCCCCTGCTCCGCCGTGACGAACTCGGTGACGAGCCGTTCGACCAGCGCGATGGTAGCGACCCGGCCGAGGCGGAGGTCGTCCTCTAGGTGCCCTCCCTTGCTTTTCGCGAAGCGGCCAAGACCCGCCGGGCGGAAACTGGCCCGCTCGTCGAGGATGAACACCCCGGTGTCTTCATTGAGAATTTCGAGGAGGCCGTTGATGTAGAGGAAGGTTAACTCGTTGACGGGGAGGAAGTACGAGGTGCCGGGCTGGTGCATGCTCCAGCGGTTGACGTTGATATTGAAGATCGGTTCGGAAGAGGGGGCGACACGACGATCGCCAATCTGAATCCGGAGCGCCTGGGCGGCTTCCGCCAGCCGGCCGGACTGCCCCAGCGCCGCCACCTCGGCCACCAGGCCCGGCGGGAGGTCCTGGGGCCGCCGGTAGAAGAACGCGCCGGAATCGTTGACGACCGCCAGGCTGACCGTCTGGATGCCGTCGCCGCTGGAGATGGTGCGGCCGATCAAACCGGCCATGATGTTGCCGCCGCGTTTCGGGGCAAATTCGAGATCGGCGACCACGGGGCCGGTAATGCCGCACGCCGCGAAGGCCAGCAGATGCTCCTCGGCGGGAGTGAGCGGCTGGGGAGGTTTCTGGCTCTGAAAGGCAAGCGGGCCATGCTCGAGGCGCATGCCGCGGCAGAAGCGGCGGGAGCGGCGCTCGAGGAGGGCGGCCAGGAGGGGATACCGGGCGTACTCCGAATTCACGCGAGGTTGTTAACAGAAGCGCCGCGAGGGAAACATCCAAATCGCGCCAGACTGCTGGTTCGCAACGGCGTGCAAAACCTCAAGGAGAATGCCGAAATTCCGATAGAATATGGAGCGGCGACATATGTACATTTTCTTGCCTAATCCGCGATGAGAGTCTGTGCCATCATCGCGCTGGGTCTGATATTCTCAGGACCAGCGCTGAGCGCAGGGCTGGAGACGGCGGTGTTACGGACGGTGGCGGAGTATTCGATCACCTCCGCGAACGATTTCCCGGAGCGCGATCCGAAAAACTGGCGCCTGCAAGGTTCGAACGACCGGGGCCAGACCTGGACGACCGTCGATTCCCGAACCAACAAGCTGTTCGTCGACCGTTTCGAAACCCGCACGTTCACCGTGACGAATCAGACCGGGTATTCCTCGTACCGGCTGGTGGTCGACGGCGTGCGGGATGCGGCTTCCGCGATGCAAATCGCCGATATCCGCCTGACCGGGTCGATCAACGGGGGCAGCCTGGTGGATGTGACGCCCACCAAGAGCGACCTGATCACAGTGCAGGGGGAGCGGGCTCCGATGGAAGTGCGGCGGATGGCTTTCGACGGCGATCCCCGGACGAAGTGGCTCGATTTCGCGACGAAAAATCCGGCCACCCGGTCGAGCTGGATCCAGTGGGATTACGACGCGGCGGATCCGAAGAGCGCGGATATCGCGCAGGTGCTGACGACGGTGCGGGAAGTCTTGCAGCGGGCGCGGGAGAATCCGGTGGCGGTGTATCGCACCTCGATCAAGGGCATCGTCCTCTGGACGGGAGCGCGGCCGGGGGATGTGGCCTTGCAGGATGAGTGGGGCGCGGTGCTGCTGCGCCTGGGCGCGGCCGGCCAGGCGCTGCAAGCCGGGGACAAAATCACGATCAAGGCCGACGCGCTGCTGCGCCGGCGCGGGGTGTTTATTTCCTTGGAGCCGGCGCCGGTCGTCGACAACGACCTGCTGCACGGCAGCCAGGAACGAAGCGGCGCGGTGCATCTGGAAGCCGGGTATCAGCCGATCGAAGTCCGGTGGTTCAATGGACCGACCGATGCATTGCTGCGGGTCGAGTACGAGGGGCCGGACCTCTCGCGCCGCCCGGTGCCGGACGAAGCCCTCTATCACCAGGCCGGAGCGCCGGCCACGGAGGCGCGCTGGGAACCGGGTCTCGCGTACCGCGCCTTCGAAGGGGTTTGGACGGAGCTGCCGGATTATTCGATCCTGACGCCGGCGCGGACAGGGATCGTGCCTAACTTCGATGTCTCCGTGGCCACGCGGCAGGAGTACGTCGGACTGGCCTTCACCGGGTTCATCCAAATTCCCAAGGCCGGCACCTACTACTTTTACGTCGATTCCGACGACGGCAGCCTGCTGTGGGCCTCCCGGCCGAATCTGGAAGTCAAGGTGACCGGGCAAGGGGCGCTCCCCGAGCCGCGGGTTCATACGCCGGGCGGGACGCTGGCCACCGCGGAACAGCTCCGGTGGGTGTACCTGCAAGGCCGGGTGGCTTTCTGCGGGACGGGGGCGGACGGGCACGAACTCGAACTCGCCTCGGACTCCGGCAATACGCGGGTGACCATCGCGGAGGGGCCCAAAGGAGCGCCGAGCTACCTCGCGGGGAGCGATCTGCGGGCGACGGGCGCGGCGCGGTCGGCCTACGGGGGCGACCGGAAACGCACGGTCAGCGAATTGATCGCGCCGGACATGTACCATCTGCGCGTGCTGAAGATTTCCGCGGCCGGCTTTCAGGACTATCCGGTGACGCCGGTGAACGAGCTGCGGAAGAACGGGCCGTGGATGGAGCAGACGGTGCGCATTCGCGGGACGCTGGATCACGAGGAGGACAATTGGTTCGTCACGGATGGGACCGGCCGCATGCATGTGCATTCGATCCACGAAGGGAGCGACGCGCTGGCGGGCACGGAAGTGGATGCGATGGGGGTGCTCACGATGGATGGGCGGAGCCTCGTGCTGGACGGGACGGTCTTCGCGCCCTCCTCCGACCTGGCTCCGCAGGCCGGCGAATCGAAACAGTCGATCACCACGATTGAAGCGGTCCGATTGCTGAATCGGGAAGAAGCGGCGCGCGGCTACCCCGTCAAGCTGCGCGGCGTGGTGCTGATGGCATGGAAACCGAGCGCGATTCTGCACGATGGGACGCGGGGCATTTTCGTCCCGGATTTGACGCTCTCGAGCGGGGAATCGGCGGAGCCGGGCGACTATGTCGAGATCACGGGCCGGAGCGCTCCGGGCGGTTTTGCGCCGGTGATCGAAGCGACCGAGGCGACCCGCCTGGGCCTGGGCGCCCTGCCGAAACCGGTGCAGCCGAGCATGGCGGAACTCATGAAGGGGAGCATGGACATGGAGTATGTCGAGCTCCGGGGAACCGTGACGGCGGTGCCCTCCCCGCAAACCGTGGCGCTGGCGATGCACGGGGGGATCCTGCAAGTAGCGCTCCCGCATGTCCCGCCCGCCAAGGTGAAGGAATTGGAACACGCGGTGGTGCGGATTCGCGGGCCGCTCTCGGCCGAATGGAGCGAGGAAACGCACAAGGTGATTCCGGGCCGGGTGGCGGTGAACCGCGCGGCCGTCACGGTGGACCGGCCGGCCCCGGGCGACGTGTTCAGCGTGGCGGAGAAACAGATCGGGGAATTGATGCTGTTCGATGCGTCGGCCACGGAATTCCAACGAGTCAAAGTCGCCGGCTGGGTGGTGCATGCGCGGGACGGGGAATTTTTCCTGATGAACGGGGCGAACGGGATCCGTTTCGTTCCGACCGATCCTTTGAAACTCGCGGTGGGCGACCGGATCGAGGTGGTGGGCTATCTCCGCGCCGACGAGGAGAATCCGCCGGTGCTCGTCAATGCGGTGAGCCGGCGGACGCCGCGCGACTTCGCGCGCGCCGCGATTCCGCTCGAAGCGGAAACCGCCATGAACGTCGAGCACGACGCGACGCTCGTGACGTTGCAGGCGCAGGTCGTTTCCGTGGGGCGCTCGGCGCAGGATGTGTTGCTGGAATTGAACGCGTTCAACCGGTCGATGATCGCGATCCTGCGGACGAGCGGCCCGGCCTTCGCCGACGTGCGCCCCGGGAGCGTGGTGGAGGTGACCGGCGTGTACTGCGGGAGCGACGGAATTCGGGAGAACGCGAACCATTTCGATGCGTTCGACCTGCTCCTCAACTCGACGAGCGACGTCCGGGTGCTGGAGGGAGCGCCGTGGTGGACGACGCGGCATACGGTCATGGTCGCGATCGGGTTGCTGGCCGCGCTGGCCGGAGCCTTTGCCTGGATTCGCGGGCTGCGGCGGCAGGTGCGGCGGCACACGCAGGCGCTGCAAGCCGAGGTGGAGGAGCGGAAGGAAGCGGAGCAGGCCGCGCTGAAAGCGCAGTCCTACGCCGAAACCGCGCGGGAGGCCGCCGAAGCGGGGAACCGCGCCAAAAGCCAGTTTTTGGCGGCCATGAGCCACGAAATTCGGACGCCGATGAATGGGATCATCGGGATGACGCACCTGCTGCTCGACTCGGGATTGAATTCCGAGCAGAAGGAGTTTGCCGAAACCGTGTCGCGGAGCGGCGAAGCGCTGCTCGGCATCATGAACGACATTCTCGATTTCTCGAAGATCGAGGCCGGGAAGGTTTCGCTGGAACAAATTCCGTTCGACCTGCGCGAGATCGTGGAATGCACGGCGGACTTGCTGGCGGAATCGGCGCAACGCAAGGGGCTCGAACTGGTGTGCGATGTGGACCCGGGCTTGCCGACGGCCTTGCTGGGCGATCCGGTGCGGTTGCGCCAGGTGCTGCTGAATCTGCTGAACAACGCGATCAAATTCACCGAACGGGGCCAGGTGGCGGTGGCGGTGCGGCGGATGACCGGCGGGCGCGGGCGGTTCGAGTTTTCGGTGCGCGATTCGGGCATTGGAATCCCCGAGGCGGCGCGCGGCCGGTTGTTCAGTCCGTTCGAGCAGGCGGACAAGTCGACGACCCGGAAGTACGGCGGCACGGGGCTCGGTCTGGCCATTTCGCGGCGCCTGGTGGAATTGATGAACGGCACGATCGACGTCGAAAGCCAGCCGGGACAAGGTTCCGTCTTCCGCTTCACGGCCACGTTTACGGAGCAAGCCCCGCCGGCGGCGCCCGATGAAATCGTGGCTCCGGCCGTCCGGACGACCCAGGCACTTTTGTGCGGATCGAATCCGGCGGTGTTGAGCGCGCTGGCGGCGTTGCTCAAGCCGCACGGGATGGAAGTAACGACGGTGAGCGCCGAACCGGGCGCGGTGAAGCAGGCGTTGCAAAAAGCGCGCGCGGCCGGAACGGCGTTCGAGTGGGTGTTCGTCGATGCCGATCTCGATTTCGTGCGGGCGATGCGCGGCGAGGCGGGGCTGGCCGGAGAGAAGCTCGTCCTTCTGGCGCCGCTGCATAAGCGGCTTTCGGCAGCGGAACTCGCGGCGCTGGGTATCGAGCGCACGCTGTCCAAGCCGGTGAAACTGAAGTCCGTCATCCAACTCTTTTCCGCCGCGCCAAAACCAGCACCGGTCGCGCCCGCGCCGGAGCCGTCGATGTCTGCGCCGGAACCCGCCGCGAGCGAGCCGATGCCGCCATCGCCCGCCGATGCGGGACTCGGCCCGGAGCAGCCCAAGCCCAGGGCCGGCGGCCGGCGTTTGCTGTTGGCGGAAGACAATCCAGTCAACCAGACGGTCGCGCTGCGGCAGTTAAAGAAGCTCGGCTACGAAGTGGATCTCGCGCGCGACGGGGCGGAGGCGATCAGGCTCTTTCAGGAGCATAAATATCCGCTGATCCTGATGGATTGCCAGATGCCCGAGGTGGATGGCTACGAGGCGACGCGGCAGATCCGCCAGCTCGCGAACGGGCACCCGCCAGTGCGGATCGTGGCGATGACCGCCAACGCGATGCGCGGGGACCGGGAGCGGTGCCTCAAGGAAGGCATGGACGATTACATCACCAAGCCGGTGCGGGTCGAGGAACTGCGGGCCGCCATCGAGAAGGCGTTCAACTGAGCGGCTTTTTCTCCTTCGAAAGAGTTTAAAAAATCGAGACGCGGAAGACGCGCTCGATCACCCACACCAGGGCGACGCACGCGATGGCCGTGGAGCCGAAGCGGACGGCGATCCACTTGTAACCCGCCGAGGCGCGCAAGCAAAAGGCCAGCGGGAGGAAGACCGCGACGATGGCGAGCTGGCCGAGTTCCACGCCGAGGTTGAAGCCCAGCAGCGTGCGCGCCAGCGAGGCGGTTCCCAATTCGAGATCGGCCAGCACGGAGGCGAAACCGAAGCCGTGAATCAATCCGAAACCGAAGGCGATCGGCCAGGCGCGATCGTTCCAAATGGGCCAGAGGTTGTTCAGAGCCGCCAGAATCACCGAGGCGGCGATAATCGATTCCACCAGCGCCGAGGGAAGCCGCACCCAGCCGAGCGTGGCCACCGCCAGCGTGATCGAATGCGCCACGGTGAAGGCGGTGACGACTTTCAGGACATTGACGCCGGCGTGGGCGAGGCTTTCGGCCGGTTCCCAGCCGGTGCTGGTCCGGCGCCAGACCGCGGGCAAAAGCAGCGCGAGCAGGAATGCGATGTGGTCGGTGCCTTCCCAAATGTGGATGACTCCTTCGCGAACTAATCGCAGAAACCCAGGCGTGGGAAGCTCCGGATCGTAAGCGAGCGACGGCTCTTCGGAGGTGAGCACGGACGTAAAGGCCGAGCCGCCGCTCCACAGCGTCGCAAGCACGCGGTGCGTGGGATCGACATCGAAAAAGAGTGAGTACTGGACGGTCACGGCGGCGTTCGAGGGCAGAGCCGCTTTCCAGGGAACGACCAGGACGACCCCAGCCGCGCGTTCGTCGATAAGGTGATCCTCAGGCAGAAGCGTGAGAGATTCGGTTCCGGCACTGAGGGCCAGATGGGATTGGATGAGCGCATCGATCTCGGCCCGGCGCGTGCGGACTTCGCCCCAGGTGATCGCGAGATCGTTGTTGCGATCCAGATGGAGCACGAAGTCGAGGTCGCGGAGAGGTAGATCGAGGCGGCCGATAAGCGTGCTGCCTTCGCGGCGCAGGTCGAGAAATGCCTGGCTAGTCTGATGCGCGCTGGCATCGGCC
Organism: uncultured Verrucomicrobiota bacterium; assembly: GCA_964478815.1. Lineage (GTDB taxonomy): Bacteria > Verrucomicrobiota > Verrucomicrobiia > Limisphaerales > SXQI01 > DASVNK01. The sequence continues at coordinate 20,682 of CAYZKY010000006.1, read as the reverse complement.
ACGAGCCGCCAGAGCAGGAGGGACAGAAGAAGCCACCGCCACGGCAGGCGCACGCGCGGGATCGAAAGGGCTTGCTGAAGTTGGCGGCACACGGGATTTCGAATCAGGGGGATGTCGCTTCGAACTGGGCGAGCAGCGGAGCGAGGCCGCGATCTTCGAGCCCGGTCTCGCGGAACCATTGGAGCACTTCGGCGGCGGCGGCGGGCTGTTTCGCCGCGAGCGCCGCGCGCAGCACGAGGCGGGCGTCGATCGGCTCCCGCTGCGTCTTCCAGTTTTCCAGCGCCAGCGGAAGCGCCGCAGCAGCGTTCTGCTCGAGATCGAGTTGGAAGAGCGCGCGCTCGCGGAGGTGATCGGCTGGTTCATACGCCGCGAATCGAGTCCGCAGAGCGCTGATCGCCTGGCTGGCTTCCGCCCGGCCCGCGCGGCGAAGAGCCAGCCCGCGCCGGAGCGCGAGGCCATCGTGGGCAGCCGTGGGCGGGATCAGCTCAAGCACTTCGGATGCGCGATCCTGGGCCAGCAGGAAATCCGCGAAGGCCGCTTGCAAGTAAGGTTCGGAACGATCCGCGGCGAGCGCCGTGTGAAACGCGCGCTCGGCCTCGTTCGTGCGGCCGCCGCGCGCGTACATTTCCGCCAGCGTCGTCCAGGCCCACGCGAGTTCGTTCGTGGTTCCCCTGCCCTGCTGCTGGAGCATCCGCTCGAGCAGCGCCGTCCCCTGCTCCAATTGGCCGCCCAGACTGGACACGCTGGCGAGCGCGGTCACGCCCGCCAGCGAGCCGGCCAGAGCCGGGTGCGCCCGGAAGACGCCTTTTGCTTCCGCGTAACGCCCCTGCACCTGGAAAATCGAAACTTGCGTGAGCCACGCCTGCGCGTGCTGCGGCTCGCGCGCCAGAACCCGCTCCAGCAACGCCAGCGACTCCGCGAACCGATGCCGGTGCTGCATGATATAAGCGCGCAGCAACCACGTCTCGGCCTCCTCCGGCGCCCGCGCCAGCAGGCCCTCGGCGTAACCCAGAAACCGCGCATCCGACGTCCGCTGGGCCGTGCGGATCAACTCGCGCGCCTGCTCCAGCAGCGGCGTTCGGGGCGGCGCTTCCCCGCGCAATTGCCGGCGCAACTCCTCGGCCTTCGCTCCTTCATGCGTGCGCCAGTCGGCCGGCAGCCGTTCCAGGACGATCTCGTCCCGATCCGGCTTCCACGGCGCGGCTGCGGCCTGAAGCACCAGAACCACGCAGCCCACCCATGTCGCGAACCATTTCATCTGCTCAGAAACTGGGCTTGCGGCCGCCCTGCCGCAAGCCAGTGTTTCGGAGCCGAAACCACGACAACTCCGATCAAGGATTCGGCCGCACCACCTTCAGTTGCACCGTATTCCCATCCTTCAAATTCACCGTGCCCAGCGCCACCCTGCTGTCGCTGTGCGCGCGGTAAAACCCTCCTCCCGCGGCAGGAGTCGCGGCCTCGATCACCGTCGGATCCGGCGTCACCGCCGCCTGCACCGCCCGGTACGGGCCTTCCACCTGCGGCGCCGCCTGCAGCGTCAGCGTGATCGTCGGCTCGTTCGGCGAACCCGGCAACGGCGGATTGATATACGGGAACGTGTCGCTAAACATCTTCGCATCCACATACGCCCCATCCGTGAACGGAAGCTGCCCCGAAGGCGCCGACTCGGCCGGCAGAAGTATCCCCATCACCGCCCGTAAGGCGATGTCCACCACGTCGTCGCCGGGCCGCCGGCCGTTCGGGAACCCCGCGTTATCGCCGGCCACCACCCCGTAATTCTTCTGCTGATCGCGCGGCGTCGCCGGGATGCTCGTATTCAACCGCAACATCTCCGAAAGCCCGCCATTGCTGTTCAGCCCGCCCACGCCCGTCAAAAACACCGCCACCAGATCCGTCCGCGGAAACAACGTCGGCGCCTTCACCCCCGCCGATCCGTAGAGCAACTCCAGAATCGCCGGCAACGTCGGATGCGTCACATAATCCGCGAACTGCCCGTCCTCCTTCGGCTCGCTCGCGTTGAACTTGTCCTTATCCTTCAGCCCGATCACCACCTCGTTCACCAGCGGCTGCCCCAACCGCGACACCTGCGTCAACGTCCCGTCCGGCCCCATCTTGCTCGCCGTCATCCACGCCCCGATCACCGGCTGATCCCCCTGCACCAGCGCCGCCTTCGGCACTTCGACGATGATCGACGTCACGTTCTTGTACTGCAGGCTGTTCTTGTTCGCCCCCACCGGCCCCAGCGGGCTCGTGCTGATATTCACCAGATCGAACGTCTCCCCCAGATTCACCACGAACGGATCCCGCCGCTGCCCCACGAACATCCGCCCCGTCGCGGCCACGTCCGGGAACGAAACCGTGTAAATATACTGGTTCGCGTACCCGTTGTAGTCGGGAATCGTCTTCGTCCCGATATTGTCCATCGGCTTCGTGAAGGTCGTCACATTCTCCCCCGCCTTCTGGATCGGCGTCGCCGTCCCCGTCCGGCGCGGCCCCTTGATCACGTTCACCGTATACGTCTGCTGCCAATTCAGCGCCGCGTTGTTTCCCGGCAAAATCTGCCCCACCGCCAGCACCGGCACCGCGTTCATCCGCTGATTCCCCTCCGGCCCGATCGGCAGCGCCACATTCGGCGACGAATTCTGGAACTTGAACTGCAACGTCACGTCCTCGATCGAATCCCCGTTATTATCCACATGGATTTCGTACACGGCATTCGCGTCGAAACTGAAATAATTCGGCCCCCCGTAACTATCCTGCAACGGAATGTAATTCGCCACGAACGTCACGAAGTCCGCCCGCCCCGCCTCGTAACTGTTGAACATGTAAAAATCCGTCCCGTCCAGCTTCGGCGACTCCGTGATCAACGGCGCCTCCCGATGGCTCGACGCCATCGCCGACAACCCGCCCAGAGCCGCCGCCGCCGACCACACCCGCCAAGCTCTTCCTCCAATCGCGCGCTTCATAATTTCCATGATTTGTTAAACTCGATGTCACCCCCTCTACGCCCCCCGCTCGCCCTTGGATGCACCCGCCTTTAGCCACCACCGCCCGTCCCCCCACCCTGCTCCGTCCATCCCGTCCATCCCGTCCATTCCCCACTCCCCTCCGCCCACTCCCGCCCTCAGCGTGAAGTCTGAAGGACTTCCATCAGTCAGCCCAGGTTGCCGTCCTCCGGCTTTCCATGATCAGTCGTGTAAACCGTTGATAATCAACGCCAATTTTTGTCTGATCATGGGCGGTAAGCAGGTCGAAAAGGAACAGGGAACTACCTTGGGTCCATCGCCCTCATTCTTCCGCCTACCCCGCCCAGGGGTTGAAGCACGCCACCATCGCAACCCGCCCGGCGCACTTCCGGTTTGAGCCGCGGCAAGCCGTTTCCCCGCCGTTCCCACGAACCAGCCTTCACCGCTGCAAGTCCGTGGAGATTGATATTCCTACATGCATTCTCTATTCCTACTTTTAATTGCCTTGACGGACTTCTTAAAATCTATCATACTTTCCGCAGCATGAGCGCTGCGCCAAAGACCGACGCCGTCTGGTTCACGACCAAAGGTCAAGTGGTGATTCCCGCCTGGCTGCGAAAACAATTCCAGATCGAGAACGGCACGAAAGCCGTGGTGCAAGCCACGCCGGATGGCATCCTTCTCAAGCCCGTGACCAACGTCACCATCCGCCGGCTCCGGGGTATTCTGAAACGAATGCCGGGAGACAAATCGTTCGACGAGCAGTGGGCCAAACATAAACTCGAGGAAAAAGAACTGGAGGAGGCCAAATATGCCCGCGGCACAGGTTCTCGATAGCCACGCCTTGCTCAAGCTGCTCCGGGACGAACCAGGCGCTGGGGCCGTCGCGCAAATCCTGGAAAAGGCGGGCGAACGCGATCATCCCGTCCACATGACCGAGGTAAACTATGCCGAGGTGCAATACATGATTCGCCGCAAAGATGGCGATGCCGCGTGGCAAACCATCGCCGGCGAACTGGTCGCCGCCCCAATCCAATTTCATCCCGCCGACCGCGCCCTGGCCGACACCGCCGCCGATCTCAAAGCGCGTTTCAAAATCAGTCTCGCCGACGCCTTCGCCGCCGCGCTGGCCAAGGAAAAGAAAGCCGAACTCGTCACCGGCGACCCGGAATTCAAGGCGTTGGAAAAGGAAATCAATGTCCACTGGCTGAAATAGAGATAAACCCACCATGGCCTTTCAATGCACGCCGCGCGGCCAACCGGGGTAAGGCCAGCACAACAATTCCCCTCTCCATTGCGCCAGCCCAATGGAGAGGGCCAGGTGAGGATTGCCTCTTCAACCCAATTCTTCGCCTTCGGCCCCAACAAACAGATTGACCGAGCCACCTTGGCCGACCAGTGGCTCCAGACGTTTGAAGCCACGCTCCCCACGGATCGCCCACACTCCCATCACGGACCGCCCGAACGCTTCGTGTCCAGTTTCAGTGCGATCCGCCGCTGTTCCTCCTTCAAAGCTTCTCCCTTGCTCTCCTAAGTTCAGAACCAACCCGAGCCTACATTCCAATAAGCAGCCCACACTTCAGTTTCGGCCTGCTGGATTATCTCGATCAGGATCACGTTTCAGGTAAAGCGTCTGCGTCGGGAAGGCAAAGCTGATTCCCTCGGCATCGAAACGCCGCTTAAGCTCGAGATTCAGCTTCGTGAATTGGAGGAGGTATTCCTTAAAATCGGTCGAGTTCCACCAGTGGACAACCAGGATATTCAACGAAGAATTCTCGAATTTATTAAAACTGACGATCAAGTCCGAGGTTTTAGGATGCGGGCGATAGATTTCCTCGATGATCTGCATAGCGCGTTCGACCTTGTCCGCCGGCGTATCGTACGTAACGCCGATGTTCATCGCCGTTTTGATATTCGGCCGCCGGCTGACATTCGTCAGACTGGCGTTGGCCATCGTCCGATTTGGAACAGTTACGAGATGCCCATCCAGATTGCGTATGCGCGTGCTTCTCATTCCAATGGACTCGACCGTCCCATCGATCGCGTCCAACTGGACGCGGTCGCCAACCCGGAATGGCTTGTCCGCGAACAGTGCGACGGCACCAAACAAATTCGAAAGCGTGTCTTGGGCCGCCAGCCCCACGGCCAGCCCGCCGATCGAGAGCGAAGCCAGAAGCCCGGTCACGTTCATCCCAAGATTCTGGGAAGTGACGAGCACTGCAACGATGATGACAAATACCTTAAGACTTTTCCGGATGACTGGAAATAACTGCATATCCAGCATGGCCTCGCCAGCCTTCTCGACCCGTTTCTGCCAAACCCCCATGGCGAGGTCCACCAACTTGATCACGACGTATGCCAACGAGCTGGCGACAACAATTACCAGCCCGTTTGAGATGACCGTCACGGCCCAGTCCGGCCAGGCGAATACTCGCAATCCGACATGCAATAGTACTACAAATACAACGACTTTGATTGGGCCTCGCACTAATTCGAGAATTACATCCTCAACCATTGATTTCTTTTTGCCCGTCAGCCTGCTCAACCGTGCCTGAATCAGCCAGTCCAGTATCTTCGTGGTGCCGAGCGCAAGCGTCACGTAAACAAGCGCTGCTAAATATTGCCAGAGCGGATTCCCTAGAAACGGGGCTTGAAGCCACTCGACTCGGTCCAGCCCAAAACTGAGCCAAACCTTGGTCGATGGCAGGACATCTGCCGCCGCGCCATTCGAAGGCGCCTGGGCACTGGGTGCCTCGGCCGCGGCTAATCCCAAATGGCTTGCCGCCAAGACAGTGCAAATGCGCCCCGCCAGCCAGCAGGTTTTAAACGACTTCGGATACCGTGAGTTCATGGCTTTCGTTTCCTCATTTCAATGCAGGGTCAACAGACCAATGCGCGCTCCTGAGCCCTGCTCTCAGATGGCGGCCCGGCCATCGTGTGATCCTCCAGCGAGTGCAGCTCGCTGGACCCTTCCCCGCGGTGCGCTCGCGAGGTCTTTCATGCGCTGGATGAAAAATTCGATGGGTCATCTGCTCGTACCCCACTCCTAAACGCGGCATGGCCGCTTGAAGCTGCTTCTCTCCCCTGCCGCCTGCCATCACCATCGCTCCTTCATGGCCGTTTGCCCTCTCGAAAACAGCTCCGCAGCGACATCCCAGACTCGCTTGAGTTCTTTGCGCAACGAACGAATGGAGTAATGCGCCAGCGAGAGCATCCCGCGTGGCGTAACCAAAAAACCCGCCGCATTGGTGATCGCCAACAAAGGGTTAAACGAGCGCATCCGCCACATGGTGCGCCAGACGCTTTGGATCTTGTCGGAAGCCGGTTCATGCACGGAAGCAAGGAATGGGAGGGAGGACAGGCATCCCATGAACGATACGAGAAACAGAACATGATAGTCCATGAGCGGCTGGCCGAAAAGCACGCCAAAGCGCGGCGGCGTCAGGGCGAGCAGCATGCCGCCGAACACCGGCCCAAGCGCGGTGAATGCGCTCGTAACGGCGAGGAAGATTGCGATGTAAAACGACCCCATGCCCTCTGGAATAAGCTTAAGCATGAGGTTGAACTGAGTGAGCTGGAATCCCGCGGTGGCGCCACCGATGACCAGGTACACCAGATAAAGATGCTGCTGCAAGTTCGGTCCGCTGAGCGACCATCCGATCAGGCCGATCAGAATCCAGGAATAGGAGCAAATATATTGGACGGGTTTGCTCCCAAAGCGGTCGGAGAGCAGACCCCAGGAATGAAGCGTCAGGATTCCGCCAAGGGTGGCGAGTGTGCTCAAAACCACGGTCTTGCCCACATCGAACGACAAATCCCGAATCAAATAGACCGTATAAAATGGCAAGCCCATATTGAGGAAGAGACCCCAAATTCCAACGAAGAGCATGTAACTCCGGAAGCTTCGATTGAGAAAGGGCGCAATCGTATCCGATAATGCGAAAGGAGCCTCCCGCTTTTCCGTCACGGATGCCGGGAAATGCATTTTCTGAAGAAAAAATAAACCAGCGAGCCGCATGGCGCCCGCCGCCGCAAAAATCACGCCGAACGCGGCTGACTTATGCTCCGTCAGATCGACCATTTTTCCCGCCACCAGCACGGCGATTAACGTCCAGGCACCGAAGATCAGGTTCCTTCGGCCAAAGTATTTCCCGCTGATCCGGGCTGGGACGACTTGCGAGATGGAGGCAGACCAGGCCACGCTGGCGACGCTGTTCGACATGGTGGCGACGGCGAGAAGAAGCGCAAACAACACGTCGAAGTTCGATCCTGACAACTGCGTGAACAGGCTGACGAAAAACCACGGCACGGCACTGAGGACAAAGCCCCAGCGCATCATCTGATGCAAGGACCAGCGTCGCTCCAGCAAACGGCTCACTGGCGGCTGGGCACAGTTGCAGAGATGCGGGAGGGCGGCGAGCAGGCCGATCGCCCAGGCCGGCCAGTGGAGGACCGCCGTCGCGTAGGCCAGCAGGAAGGGAAGGTTTGGCATGGTCAGATTCAGCATCGGGACACTGAAGCAAGCTTCGATGGTCGAATACTTCAGCGAGATCACCAAGTCCCTATGCCTGATCTTTTCCGCCATCTCACGCCGCCTTATTCAGTGTGCTTGTCGCAGGTTCGACGCGCGGAAACAGGCGCGCCGTGACTCGGAACGAATGTTGGGTTTGGGTCCAAACCCAGTAAATCGCAAACCGCGCTCCGCCCATCAAAAACGCCGCCACCGGAGCAACCACGAAATCCGCAATACTCAACAGAACGCTTGCCATCATGAGCCCGATTCCGAGCGACAGCTCGGCAAAAGTCGTTCGAACCACCCCGGGAACCGCCTTGAATAGGAATTTGTTCGTCCTGATGAACGGCGACGAACTGTTGAACAAACATTGCAGCCAGCTTGCGCTGAAAATCCACCCCAGTCCCACATGGCTGCCGAAAGCCTTCCACACATCAGCCAACGAGTAACCATCGCGTCGCAGGCTGTAATGCAGCACGCCGTACTTGAGAACTAGGTACGTCGTCAGGGTGAATCCTGAGAGCACCACCGTGTAAACGTGCTCGACGGCGTGGTCGCCGAACAAGGAATACAAGCCTAGCGCGATCAAGGAGAGGCTCGGTATCAAATTGAAATTGAACCAGGCGGTCAGATGCGAAATGAAACCCAGTCGTTGTTTCCAGTTCAGCGCCGGCGAGAACAGAATGTCCCGCCACTGCCTGCGCAGGATTTGGGCGTTGCCGAAAGCCCAGCGCCATCGCTGCTTCTTCAATCCGTCCAATTCGTGCGGAATCAACCCGGCCCCCGCCACCTGGTTAACGTACACCGACCGATACCCGGCGAGGGACATCTTTAACCCGAGATCCGCGTCCTCGGTCACGAAGTCTGTATTGAATCCGCCGATCTCTCGCAGGGCTTTGACGCTGACCAGGGCGAGCGTTCCCGTGGAAGGAACCGAGCCCAGCGCGTTGGCGACATTCATAAAGCCCGAGAAGAAGTGTTTGTATTCCAGCATGATCCCTCGATTCGCGTCCGTCACATTCCGATACTCCTGCGGAAATTGGATAAGACCAACCCGCTCGTCGGTGCAATAGCGCACCGCGGTTCGAAGCGCATCGCGCTCGACCACGTAATCCGCGTCCACCACGAAAACAAAGGCAGCCCTTGGATCCATATGCTTGCGGACGTAATTCATCGCGCCCGCTTTGAATCCACTCAGTCCTTCGACGTGAAAGAAGCGGAATTCAGGTCCGAGGAGGGCGCAGAACTCTTTGACCGGCCGCCAAACGGCGGGATCCGAGGTATTATTGTCGATGACGAGGACTTCGTAATTCGACCAGTCCAATTGTGAGAGGCTGCGCAACGTCTCGATGAGGATTTCGGGCGGCTCGTTATGGGCCGGAACATGAATCGAAACGAACGGTTCATCCCCAAGCGGTGCGCTGCGCAATGGCGATCCCGCGGCAAATCTTGAGACAATCAATTGCAGGCCCATCACAGCCAGGTGAACGGCAAAATTGAGAGCTGTGATGGCCAGATGAAAAATCGGAAATGCCAGTGCTGCCGCGATTGCCGCCGCTGCGAGGAATATCATTGAGACTAAACGCATTTTTCCTTTCGTATGCTGCACCGAAGTGCGTTTATGCCTGGTATCGGAGAGAACCAGACGCGCGTCGCGAAATGTTCGCAATATCGAAGCCGATAACGAGATCGGAATGAATTGCTGCGCAAATTAACTGACGCTCCCGCTTCCATTTTTGTTCAAGTTTTCGTTCATCGCAATGGATGCTTTTCGATTTGCGATGGGACGCTTTTGCTTGGAGTCTTTCGGAATCCTTTCGCCTTGCGTGCGCCATGTGCCCGTGCGTGCCGTCTGACTCACGCCCAGCCCCTTCAGCCACCCGAACTTCGCCCCGCACGCGATGTCGTCCTCCATCCCGTCGAGGACATACTCAATCGACTCCGATGGGGACGAGGCTCCGGCCCAAAGTCGTAGCGCTTCGGCAGAAAGCAGCCCCCTTTGCCCCTTCGTTCAGGCCCGCTCGACAGCCCCCGGTCCAGGTCGCCTCTCCGCCAATGGGAGTTCCGCCCGGCCGCAAAAACTCGGGGCAGCCACCTTGACAATCCAACGGGTAGCGCGAATTTACTGGCATGACTGCGAAGCACGTTTCGTGGTCATCCGGATCGTCTCCGAACAGCAGTCCCGGCCCGCCGCCGAGCCTCCCGTTCCGACCCGCCCTCGGATGGCCCACGATAACTTTGTCCCAGGGAGTCTCCACTTCCTGCGCTCTCCCCTGCCCTCGCGCCGCCCGCCCGCCCTGCACCCCAACCCCACCTCCCCCGATCCGGCCGAGTCCTTCCCCCGCCAACCCTCCCTCCAAAAAACAGGGGGGGGGTGCCCAAGCCCGGGTTCCACCCCGCCAAGTCAACATCCCGCCCTTCCCGTCCAAAAAATGGGGGGGGTGCCCCCAAAATGTCGACTCCGCCCCCCGGCCGAGCTTGCCACAGAACAGACGGCGACCGGCGGCACCAATCGGCTTCTCATCCCTCGAACCAACGGGGAGAAGGCTGGCCATCTTTCAGGAATCTGGCGAGAGGGGGAAAAAGGCGGCGGTTTGCACCGGGCTTACTTCACTCGTTCGAGCAAGGTGAAGTATTCATCCCGGGTCAGGCCCGCGGTTTTGAGATTGTTGCGGATGACGAAGATCGGCACTTCCTTGTACACCGGAATTACCAGAGGCCGGATTATCCCGGCCTTGACGTACGTGCGATGGCTTCCCTCCTGGTTCACGAACCGGAAGCCGGCCGCCAGGAAAACCGCTTCAACCGTTCGCCAGTGCTGCGGCGAGAATTTCGGCATCGGGGAGGTTACGCCGGAGCCAAAACGCTACGCTGCTCGATCCCTCCCCAGACTGGCGCGCGCCACGCCCCGCGCACGCGGCGGTACCCGGCATCCTCGAGCACCTGGCGCAGCGTGCCGTGCTCCAGTGCGGTGGCCAAGAACACCTTGACCGCTTCATCCACCGCCAGGCGTGCGCGCTCCGGCGAATCACCGGCGCTGGCCACATCGATCGGCATCGCATGCGCCACGAACTGGTTTCCTTCCTCCCAAATCTGCACCGTGTAGTCGAGCGTCACACCTCCACCCTAACCAGCGCGCCTCGGCGCGGCAAGGCTCGCCTTCCCGCCTCCCGCATGCCGCGTGAGAAACTCCCCTTGCCAATCCGCCACCCCAAGCTACCTTGCTCCCATGATCGCGACCCAAACCTCGTGGTCATCCGGTTCGTCTCCGAACAGCAGTCCCGGCCCACCGAGCCTCCTGTTCCGACCCGTCCTCGGATGGCCCACGATAACCTTGTCCCAGGGAGTCTCCACTTCCTGCACTTTCCCCTGCCCTCGCGCCGTCCGCCCGCCCTGCACCCCAACCCCACCTCCCCCGATCCGGCCGAGTCCTTCCCCC
>CAYZKY010000006.1:0-9664 GCA_964478815.1 uncultured Verrucomicrobiota bacterium | reverse complement strand
GCCAACCCTCCCTCCAAAAAAACCGGGGGGGGTACCGCAAAATGTCGAATCCGCCCCGCAACCGGGCTGGCCTCGCCAAACCAACTCGCCCCTCGGACGAAAAAACAGGGGGGGGTGCCTCCATCTCAAAACCGATCCCCGGCTTCCTCCCGCCTTCCCCGCCTGCCACCCAGCCCAGTCTACTTTTCCCGCTCTGTCCCCGGCCCCGCCCTGCCCTTTCCTCACCCTCAAAAACCCCCGTAAATAGGGCTTCCTGTTACCAAATGCCACTTCCTATCCCCAAAAATCCCCCCCCGCTCACGGCGACACGAACGCGCTCCGATAAAGCGCCGTGCTCGAGGCCTTCTGCGTATCCTCCGCCTTCCCGCTGGGCCCGTCCGCCAGCCCGAAATGCTTCGCCCGCAGCGCCGAAGCCTTCCGATACTCCGCATGCCCATCCACGAAGGTGTGATTCGCCCCCGCCGTGTGCAGTTGCGAATACAACTCCTTGGTCGAAGTGCTCCCATCGTGCCACCAGGTGAATTGCCCCTTCGCCCCCATCCCGAAATCCGTCGCCACCGCCGGCCGCAACGCCGTGTAACTCACCTGCCAGATGCACTCCTGCATGAAGATCGTTTCCGAAGGGCTCGTGATCCGGCTCGAGTTCAAGTCCATCACCACCGCATTCGGCAAATAACTCGCCGCGCTGACGCTCGTCGGCGCGATCGAGGCGCTATCCGCCTTCTTCGAGCTCGGGCACACATACACCGCCGAACTCTTCTGCTGCGACCCTTGCAAATACCGCGAAATCGCATACAGGCAGTTGTTCTTCCACCCCGCCGCCTTCGGGTTCATGAAATCCGCCACCTGCGAGGCGCTGGGAGGCATCTTGCTGAAATCCGTTTCATAAAGCGCCAGCGCCAGCCCCACCTGCCGCTGGTTGCTCATGCATTTCGCCTGCTGCGCCTTCTGCTTCGCCTTCGCCAGCGCCGGCAACAACATCGACGCCAGCACCGCGATAATCGCGATCACCACCAGCAACTCGATCAGCGTAAAGCCGCGCCACTTGGCTACTTGCACCGGGATCATGCCGAAGATTACCCAGCCGCACCGCCCTCCGGCAAGATCGATTCGCGTTCAGGCCACTCGCGATGGAGAGCCGGAGCCGGAGGATCTCGCCATAGAAAAAATACGGCACGCGCCCCCGCGAGCAGCGGGAGTGCGGAAGGCGGCGGCGTGCGAAGCACCGGTCCCGCCTCGCTTCAGAAGCGGGCGGCTCCGGGAAAGTTGGATGAGGCCCGAGCGGGCCGGCGCGACGTTACTTCGCGGCGGCAGCGGCTGCCTTGGCGGCGATGCCCCGGGCCGTGTCCTTTTCCTTCACGCTCATGGCGCCCTTGCCGATGCGCTTGCGGAGGTAGGTGAGCTTGGCCCGGCGGACGGCGCCCTTGCGCTCGACTTCGATCTTGTCGACGCGGGGCGAATGGACGGGGAACACGCGTTCGACGCCTTCACCGTAGCTGATGCGGCGGACGGTGAAGCTGGAATTGAGCCCCCGGCCGCGGCGGCCGATCACGATTCCTGCGAAAACCTGAATACGCTCCTTGTCGCCTTCGACGACCTTGGTGTGGACTCGGACGGTATCGCCGACGCCGAACTCGAGCGGCTGCTTCCGAAATTGCTCGGACTCGATCTTATCAAATAATGCTTGGCTCATAAATCTTTCTTCGTTTCCCCTCCGCCGGGTTCGCTCAACAAATCGGGCCGTCGGGCCAGGGTTCGCTCCCGCGCCTGTTGCCGCCGCCATTTGGCGATCTCGGCATGGTGTCCCGAGAGCAGGACTTCCGGCACGCGCATCCCGCGAAACTCCGCCGGCCGCGTGTAGTGCGGATACTCGAGCAGCCCGTGGCTGAACGACTCATCCTGCGCACTCTCCTCATCGCCGAGCACGCCTGGCAGCAGGCGCGTAACGGCATCGATCACGACCATCGCCGGCAGCGCCCCGTTCGTCAGAACGTAGTCGCCGATCGAGAGTTCGTCATCCGCCAAACCGAGGCGGATCCGCTCGTCGAACCCCTCATAACTCCCGCAGATCAGGAGCAGGTGTTCCCGCCCGGCGAGTTCGCGGGCGATGGCCTGGTCGAACTTTCGTCCGCCGGGCCCCAGCAAAATCGTTTTCGTCGCCGCTCCGCGCAGGGCTTCGACTGCTTCGTAGACCGGCTCCGGTTTCAACACCATGCCCGGCCCGCCGCCGAACGGCCGGTCGTCGACCGTCTTGTGCCGGTCATGCGTCCAGTCGCGCAGATTATGCACCCGCAGGTCGAGGGTGCCGCCCGCCCGGGCGCGCGCCACAATGCTTTCGTCCAGCGGCCCGGCAAACATCCCGGGGAAAAGCGTCAGCACGTCGATTTTCATGAGCCGTGCCGCGCTGGACGGGCGTGCCATGTGGCCGCCGTTACAGCAAATCTCGCTCGTCTTCCAAATCTTCGGGCCGGGTGATCGGCGCCTGGGGCGTTTCCGGCGGGCGCTCCCGGTTATAACCTCCACGGCCGCCGCGCGGTCCGCCACTGCTTCCGCGCCCACCCCGATCCCGTCCGCGAAAACCGCCGCGGTCCCCACCTTCGCGCGGGGGACGGCTGGCTTCGCCGGAACGGCGGCCCTCTTCGTCGATCACTTCCAGGATGCAACGAAGGCCCCTTTTCGCGCTGCCGACCAGCAGCAAGGCGCGAATGGCATTGATGGTCGCCCCCTGGCGGCCGATGATCTTGCCCATGTCCGTGGGATGAACGCGCAGTTCGTACACGGTCATGCCGTTGCGATCCACCGGAGTGATCTGCACCGCGTCGGGCCGGTCGACCAGCCCTTTCACCACATAATCCAGAAATTCGTTCATGAGGCGCGGTCGTTGGGAATCGGCGAGGGGGGAAAGCGCGGGCTAGGCGGCGGCCGGCGCGGCCTTGCGGGCCTTCTTGATAAAGCTGGCGACCGTTTCGGACGGCTGGGCGCCGACCTTGATCCAGTAATCCGCGCGTTCGAGGCGCAGGGTGAAGTTGTGTCCCGCCTGGAGCGGATGGTACGTGCCCAGTTCCTCGATGAACTTGCCATCGCGCGGGCTGCGGCTATCCGTAGCCACAATGCGGTAGACCGGTGTATTCTTCGTCCCGATCCGCTTCAAGCGTAATTTAACGGCCATAAATCATTCTAAAAGTCATCAAACTAACCGACAAACCCGGATACTTCAACCGAAGTTTCCCCCGAAAAAGAGCCTTGACCCTAAGCGCGGTCCGGCCCCAAGGCAAGCGCGGTTTTCCAATTTTTCCACGCCGCCCGGCGGCGGAAAGACCGGTGGCCGCCGGCTAACGGGCAGGCTGGTAACTGGATTTGACCTGCTGCACGTAGTCGGTGAGCGCGCCGAGGACATCCTGGCTATCGAAGAGCGGGTGGCCGATCGCGACGAGTTGCGCGCCCATCTTGACAGCGGCGACGGCGTCCTTCGCGCCGAACGTGCCGATGCCGACGGGGATGTTCACGACATCCAGGACGCTGCGAAGCCATTGGGTGCCGTCTTTCGAGGGATCGGCGCGCCATTGGTCGGCGGCATAGTGCAGGTAAAGCATGTCCACCCCCCATCGAGCGCACACGCAGGCCCGGCCTGGCTGATCCTTCACCCCAATGGTATCGACGACGACCTTGATGCCGGTGCGTTTCCCCTCGGCGACGGCGGCCTTCACGGTTTCGTCCGTCGCATTGGCGCAAACGGTCATGTAATGGCCGCCCTGGCGCTGGGTGAGCAGCACGTTCTTGCCGCCGGAATCCATCGTCTTGTAGTCGGCGAGAATCTGGTACTCGGGAAACGCCTTGGCGAGGCGGCCGATGGCGGTGGCGCCCTCCGCCACGATGAGCGGCGTGCCGGCTTCGAGGATGTCCACGCCCGCGCGGACGCCGATCTCGGCCATGCGGAGCGCGTCGTCGACGTTGGGGAAATCCAGGGCGAGCTGAACGTATGGGATCGTCATTTTCACGCGCCGAGTGGACACGGAAACCCTGCGCAGCGCGAGCCGGAAAATCGGCGAAGCGGATCGCCTACATTGTTTTTGGAAGCGCTTACCCCTGCCAATGCATGTCCTGCAAGGCGGGGAAGTCTCTGCGCCAATGTCGCACCACGGCCGGGTCGATCTCCGCGGAAACGATATTCTCGGCCGTTCCCGCATCCGTGAGGATCGTGCCGTGCGGATCCACGATCAGCGACCGCCCGGTGTAAGCGTGCTGCGGATCGGTGCCGGAACGATTCACCCCGACCACGTAAGCGAGATTCTCGATCGCGCGCGCTTGCAGCAGCGCCGTCCAGTGATGCACGCGCTTCGCGGGCCAGTTGGCGATCACGACGAACATCTCGGCCCCCTGGCGCACGGCGCTGCGAAAAATCTCCGGGAAACGAAGATCGTAACAGATGAAAGGCGTCACTTTCAACCCTTGCCATTCGAACGACTCGAGCGCGCTGCCCCGGCTGTAGCTTTCCAGCTCCTTGCCCAGCGCGAACGGATGAATTTTCGCGTAGCGGCAAATGCGCTCGCCGGACGGATTGAATACGACGGCTTCGTTTCGCCCTTTGCCATCGGCCCCCAGCGAAACGACCCCGCCGATCACGAACACGCTGAAGCGACGGGCCAGGTCCGCCAGGAACCGTTCGGTCGGCCCGTCTCCCGGCTCATGAATGGCGGGGACATTCATGCTAAATCCGGTCGCGAACATTTCTGCCAAAACGATCAGGCTTCCCGGCTCCGGCGCCAGCATGGCCAATTCGCTTTGGACGTGGGAAAAATTCTCCGGTTTGTTCTCCCAGGCGATATCGAATTGGCAACAATAAGCTTTCATTGAGCGTGGCGAGGTGAACGCGCTCAGGCGGCCGGGGCCGACGGCGCGTCGCCCGAGGGAGCCTGCTCGATCTCGGCCATGCGCACGCGTTTTCGATCGCGGCAATCCTCGATGTGTTGGCGAAGCTCCTCCCGGAGTTTGCGGGCCCCACGAACCGCCTCGATCCGTATAATGGGAGTCGTGGCATCGGACGTGCGAAGCTCGACGGTGCCAAGACCGAACATACGCAGATTGAAGGGTTCAACCAGGGTGGCGTCGATGGTGCGATACAATTCCATTTCGTCCGTGCGCTTGGTCAGGATGCCCCGCCGGAGCCGGATGCGTTGGGTGGTGACTTCGTATTGGGTGGATCGGTTGAGAATGACCACGCCCAGCAAATAAAGAAGGGCAAGTGCGGCGCCCGCGCCCGCCGCCCACCGCGCCGGAGCCGCCACCGACGCGGGAAGTAACAGCGCCGCCAATGCTGCCCCCACCAACACGAGCGACGCTAGAAACAACGAGCCGAACCGCGTCAACAAAGAAGGCGAACCGCGAAAGATCGTTTGTTCTTCATTCATGCGTTCCTTGTAGCAGGGGCGCGGCGGCGCGGCGAGTTGGAAGTGTGAAGTCCTTGGAATTACTGCGCCAAAATTCCATTAACCTGGAGCGGCTGGGCATCGATGGCACAGGGAAAGGTCTGCCCGCGTGATCTCCCGGCATTACGTAAACCGCTCTAATCGAACCAAGCAATCCGTCGCGGTGAACGCCTATTTCCCTCGAACACCGAAATCCCAACCGGACCCGCCGTCAGAATCTTGCCGAGCCGTTGGGCGGTGGTGGCGAAGGAAGGATGCCGCAGCAGCCGGCGCGCGTATTCGGCGAGATCATCCTGCGAGACGCCCAGCCAGACCAGGCAATACGCCGGGTGGGCCGAAAATGAGCCCGCGAAATCCCGGTCTTGCGTGAAGAAGGTCGCGCGGCGAAGCCGGTGGAGCAGCGGAATGATTTCGTTGTCCGACATTCCAAGCCGGCCGATCTGGCGAACCGAAACGCCGAATTTCAGTAGCAACTCGCGTTGATCGTCCGGAAAGTTCTCGTCGAGGACGTTCACGCCGCGGCTCGGTGGCGCTCCTTGGGCGAGCGGCGAGCACTGGCGCTTTCGACTTGCGGAGCAAGCCAATCTCCGCAAGCCAGCCGCACGGCTTCACCGATGGCTGCGGCGGAAAGCCGCCCACCCCAGCGGACCTGGGTGATGAAATCCCAGGACTTGCCGGCGGCGACATCCTCCAGCACCTGCCAGACCATGATGCGAGTGCCCTTAAACGTGGGCTTGCCGCCGCAAATACGAGGGTCAGCTATCACATGCGCGCCGAGATCCAGGACGCCGCCGGCCGGGGCGCTTGTCCCAAGCAGGTCGGTCGTGACGATCGCCTGCGTCTTGAGCAATGGCAGCCTTCCGATAGCCTCAAGCGCACGCAACGCTTTCCGAGACCGACTCGATCGACTTGAGACTTTGCGAGGCATGACCTCCAAATGCTACGGCATCGGCGCCGCGGCTTCAAGCAATCAACTCATGCACCACCCGCGCCGGCTGCTTATCGGTGAGGGTAAGCTTCTGGCCGTTGCGCTGGTAGGTGAGATGCTCGTGATCGAATCCGAACTGCCGCAGCAGCGTGGCGTGATAATCGTAATGATTCACCACGCCCTCCACCGCGTGATGTCCCCATTCATCGGTCGCGCCGTGAACGTATCCGCCCTTGAACCCGCCTCCGGCCAGCCACATGCTGAAGCCGTACGTGTTGTGGTCGCGCCCGCACTTCTCGCGACCCAGATCGTTCTGCAAAACCGGCAATCGGCCCATCTCGCCGCCCCAATGAACCACCGTCGTCTCAAGCAAGCCGAGCGCCTTCAGATCACTCACCAAGGCCGCCGCCGGTTGATCTACCGCCCGGCAATTATTCGCCAGCGCCTTCACTAAACTGCCGTGATGATCCCACGATTGGCCGACGTTAATCACCTGCACGAATCGCACGCCGCGCTCGATCAGCCGCCGCGCGATGAGGCAACGCGTGCCGTAATCGCGCGTGGGCTCCTGGTCCACGCCATAGAGCTTCCGCGTCGCGGGCGATTCCTTCGAAATGTCCAGTGCCTCCTTCGCCGCCACCTGCATTCGCGCCGCCAGTTCGTAGCTCGCGATGCGCGCCTCGAGATCGAGCTCTCCAGGACGATGGCTCATGTGCTCGCGATTGATCGATTGAATGAACTCCAATTGCCGCGCCTGGGCCGCGCCGAGCAAATGATCCGCCGGATCGAGATTCAGAATGCGCGGCTCGTTCGCCCGCACCTGCGTCCCTTGATACAGCGAGGGCAGCCACCCGCTCGTCCAGTGCTGGTTCGCGAACTGCGGCAGCCCGCGCGGATCGGTCAGCGCCACATACGCCGGCAAATCGCGCGTCTCCGAACCCAGCGCGTAACACAGCCAGCTCCCCAACGCCGGACGCCCTCCACGAAAACTCCCGGAATTCAGCGCATAGAGCGACTCCAGGTGATTGTTCACGCCCGTCTTCATCGAGCGAATCAGCGTGACGTCATCCGCGATGTTCCCCAAATGCGGCAGCAATTCCGAAAGCTCCATGCCACACTCCCCGCGCTTGTGAAACTGGAACGGGCTCGCGAACACCTTCGACGACGCCTCCGCCGCGTTGTCGTACTTGATCTCGCCCGGAAACGGCTTCCCGTCGTACTTCGCCATGCCTGGCTTCGGATCGAACAAATCGATCTGGCTCGGCCCGCCCATCATGAAAAGCGAGATCATCGCGCGCGCTTTCGCGGGTGCGGGCGGGGTTTTCGGCGTCAGGTCGAACTTCTGCGGCCCGATCACCGGCTGGATCGGCGCGGCCAGCAACCCCTCCTCCCGTAGCAGCGACGTCAACGCCAGCGCCCCGAGGCCGAACGAGCCGGCCTTCACGAAATGTCTGCGCGAACAATAGGAATTCGGTCTAGTCGACATAAATGAATCGGTTGGCGCCCAGCAGCGCCTGGCAAAAGCTGGCCAGCGCGAGCTTCTGCGGATCGCGCGGCGGGTTCTTGTCATCCTTCTTCGGCGGCAGCGCCCCCAAGCGCGCGCGAATCTGCTCCGTCTGCTCCGCGAGATACACCAGCGACCGCGCTGTCTCTTCCTCACGCGGCGCCGCGCCATAAGCCAGCCGCCACGCCCGCTGCACCTGCCCGCGCGCATCGCCCGGCAATTCCTTCACCAGCCGCTCCGCAAAAAAGCTCGATTGCTCTGCGATAAACGAATCGTTCAGCAGCGTGAGCGACTGCGGCGCCACCGTGCTCTGATTCCGCAAATCGCAGTTCGGCGTCATCACCGGCGCATCGAACGCATCCAGCACCGTCAGCGGCAATGTCCGCCGCGCTTGCACATAAACGCTCCGGCGAAACGCCTGTTCGCCGATCGGATCGACCAGCACCGGATCGTTATTCCCGTTCAATTTCTGATTCCCCGGCACGATCCGCCCCGCCTCATCCCGCGCGATCGGAATCGCCGGCCCGAACTGCTCGCCGTTCAACTTCCCGCTCACCGCCAGAATCGCGTCGCGCAATGTCTCCGCCTCGAATCGCTGCATCCGCATCCGCCCGTACCACCGGTTCTCCGGATCGCGCTCGACCGACGCCGCGTTCTCCGCCGACTGACGGTAGACCGTCGACGTCATCAACATTTTGTGGAACGGCTTCAGTTTCCATCCCGCCGCCATGAACTCGCTCGCCAGCCAATCCAGCAGCTCCGGATGCGTCGGCCGCTCGCCCTGCTGTCCGAAATCCCCCGGCGTATTCACCAGCCCCCGGCCGAAATGATGCAGCCAAAACCGGTTCACCAGCACGCGCGCCACCAGCGGATGCTTCCCGCTCGTCAACCACCGCGCGTACGTCAACCGCCGGCCCGACGACGCCCCATTCGTCAATCCGAACGGAGCCAGCGTCGCATCCCACGCCGCCAGCCTCGGCCGCAAAATCTCCAGCTCGCCCGGCTCCACCGCCTGCTTCGGCTGATCGTGATCCCCGCGATGAAACAGCCGCGTCTCCGGGATTTTTCCCGCCGTTTCCAGCACCGCCGGCACGAACGGCTCCGGCGGCTTCGTCCCGCGCACCTTCCCCGCCTCGGCGTGCTTCGCCTGCACCTGCTTCTGCGCCCCCGGATCGTACAAATCCAGCGCCCCCTGCACATCCGCGCTCGGATGCACCTTCAGCAACGCCGCCTGCTCCGGCGTCCGCTTGTCGCGCGGCGTGTTGCGCGCCACCTTCACCGGCTCCCGGACCTCCTCCGAAAGCTTCGCCAGCTCCTTCTCGAAAACCTTCTCCAGAAAATCCTTCCGCATCTGCTCCGCGGCCTCGTCGATCTTCCGCGCCTCCCCCTCGATCTCCTCCGCCTTCTTCCGATCCGCCGCCGTGTAGAGCGACACCAGCCGCTGCCCCGGCGTCCGCCAATTCTTCCAATCCAGCGCCGGTTCGAAAATCGCCCGCATCCGGTGATAATCTACATGCGAGATCGGCTCGTACCGATGGTCGTGGCACTGCGCGCATCCCACCGTCATCCCAAGCAGCGACGACGACACAATCTTGATCGTCTCCGCCACCGTTTGATTCCGCGCCAGATTCTGATCCGGCACCTCGTCCCCCGTGCCGTCCGGGGCCTGGTTCAGAAAACCCGTCGCCGCCAACAAATCCTGCGCGCGCGAATCCGCCGCCTTCGCCTCCGCGTTCTCCCGCGTCGCCCCCGCCAGCTCATCCCCCGCGAGCTGCTCCACGATAAATTCATTCCACGGCTTGTCCG
>CAYZKY010000005.1:0-81869 GCA_964478815.1 uncultured Verrucomicrobiota bacterium | reverse complement strand
AGTCGACCTCGGTGCCATGCACCGCGACGGCATCGAAGTCCACGACCTCTGCCGCATGTTCGAGACCAAAGCACAGAAGCAAAAGCGCGAAGCCGCCGAAGCGAAGCGAAAGGAATCCGCCGCCGCCGGAGCGGACGGCGCGGCTCAAGACGAAGCCACTCCGAAGCCCGAGACCAAGGCCGTCGCGACCTCCGAGCCCCCGGAACTCGATGAGCGCGGCCTGCCGATCGTCTTCGGCCCCCGCTGGCCCGCCAACATGCCTTATCCCTATCCGGAAGACTGGCCGCCCTATCCGAACATCCCGCCCGAAGCCCCGCCCTGTTGGTGGAACAGCTATCATAAAGAGTGGGTTTATCTTCGGGCGGTCAACTTCGGCGAACGCCCCTACCGCTGGGACGTCGGCCAATTCCGCTGGCACAACAACCCCATGGCGGCTTAGGCCGAAATCCCCGCCAAAAGGCTTGTCGCGCGGGACAAGCGGAATCATGATTCGGATTAGAAGACAGCCAGCAACCAACCAGGATTACCATGAGCGAGAAAACGGTCTTTATCAGCTACCGCCGCGATGTGGCGGGACGGTTTTTCGCACGGGCGATCAAGGAGGCGCTGACCCATCATGGTTACGATGTTTTTCTGGATGTGGATTGCATCGATGCGGGGAAATGGGCGGAGCAAATTCTGACGCAGGTGCCGCGACGCGCGCATTTTCTGTTGTTGTTGACGCCGGGAGCGCTAGACCGCTGCGCGCAGGAAGACGACTGGGTGCGGAACGAGTTTTTGAATGCTGTGGAAACGGGCCGAAACATCGTGCCGGTGCGCGAAGAGTCGGTAGATATTGCGCAGTTGCGGAACGGATGTGTGGAGTGCATGCATCCGCTTTTCGAATATCAGATAGCAACAATCCAAAATGGAAATTTCGAGGCGGATGTCACGAGGCTGAAGGAGCGGTACGTTTCGCCAGAGAAAGCTCCCAAGGACCCAGGATCGGATCGCCCTGAGAAGGGTTCCATCTCTGTTGACATTTCGCGGGCTCAAAAATTTGTGCGAGAGCTGTTGATCGGGCGCGAGCAGGAGATGGAAATATCAGGTGACGCTTGGGGCCGGTTCCAGAACAAGCTGATCGAAAAAATCTGTTCGCTTGCTGGAGAAAGGGCGAAAGACACCGCAGCGAAGTCCGGAGAAATGCTAAACGAAGGTGACCTCGCGAAAATCAAAATAGAGGCACGCGCTGCGTGGGGCAAGGTGGAGTGGGGCAGAGCGGCAGCGGAGTACCGACAACGAATGCGGAAGGATTACAACCAGATGCGGATTCTCGGTATGGCTGGTCCGGTGCCGCTAGACAATGTGTTTACGGACGTTTTTGTATTGAACCGAATCACGGCGGACCGAAGGTTGACAGTTGAACAACTTTTGCAGCAGCAGGACACGCGAGTGCAGAACCATGGGGTGAAGCGAAGGCTGGCGGTAGAGGTGGTGAAGACCCACACCCGGCTTTTCTTGCTGGGAAAGCCGGGTGCTGGAAAGACGACCATGATGAAGTGGCTTGTGATTCAATGCACGGACGGCAAATTGAAACACACGCCCATCTTCGTCACGTTGAAGGAATGGGCCGACAGTGGTGAGCCAGACTTGTTGGATTTCATAGCGCGACAGTTCAAGGTTCACGGGTTTCCGGACGCGCG
Source organism: uncultured Verrucomicrobiota bacterium (assembly GCA_964478815.1). Classification (GTDB taxonomy): domain Bacteria; phylum Verrucomicrobiota; class Verrucomicrobiia; order Limisphaerales; family SXQI01; genus DASVNK01. The sequence continues at coordinate 80,187 of CAYZKY010000005.1, read as the reverse complement.
GCTATTCGTGGAAACGTTGTTGCGGGAGGGAGGGGCGATGGTGCTGCTGGACGGGCTGGACGAAGTGAACCTGGAGGGAGGCCGCAGGGAAGGAATCATTCAGCGGGTGAAGGATTTCGCGAAAACATTTCCTCACAGCCGGTGCGTGGTGACGTGCCGAGTGGCAGCGACAGACTACCAATTCGAAGACTTCATGTACGTGGAGCTGGCAGATTTCAGCCCGGAACAGGCGGAATGCTTTGCCAATAACTGGTTTCGTCAAGATCCGGCGAAGGCAAAGGGGTTTAGCGAGGAATTTCGCAAGCCGGAGAATAGGGATTTGCGAGACTTGGGCCGAACGCCGCTACTACTCACGCTCCTTTGCTTGAATTATGAAGAGACGCTCCATTTTCCAAGGCGGCGGGTAGAAATTTACGAGGAAGCTATGGATGCGCTGCTGAAAAAATGGGACTTAAGCCGGGGCATCAAAAGGGACGAAACTTACCGAGATCTTTCGCTGGGACATAAACGACTGTTGCTCTCTCGGCTAGCCGCAGAAACATTTGAGAAGGGCGAAATATTTTTTAGAAAAGACGAAGTCGAAGGAAGAATCATGGCGTTTCTCGGGAGGCTACCGAGAGCAAACGCGCCTCATGAAGGGGATGGGGCGGTGGTGTTACAATCCATTGAAGCTCAACACGGGCTGATGATTACTCGAGCTAGAGGGATTGTCTCCTTTTCGCACAAGACTTTCCACGAGTATTTGACGGCGAAGCATATCGAGAAGAACCCAGTGCCTGCAGTGCTTAGGGGTCTCGCCGAGCACGGGCACGACGATGGCTGGCATGAAGTACTAATGATGACAGCGAGTCTGCTGGAACCCGAACAAGCGGATACGCTCTTCGAAACCTGGGGCACAGCGGAACGTCAGGCACTGTTAGAATCGACCGCTTTGCAAAGCTTGACTATTTGGGCGGCGAGAAAAGCTAATTTGGCCAGTGAACAGATAGGAGGACGAACTGCAGTTTGGCAAGCGTATTATGTCGCTCTCGCTTTGGCGCGAGATTGGTCTCCAGGTAGTGACCGAATTACAGATCGAGACCGTGCGGTAATCGGAGCCGCTGAGCTAGTGCGCAAGCTCAGCGATTATGGGGCGAGAACCGCCACGCCTGTGGCCAATTTCCATCTATCTTGGTCAAAGCAGGCAGTAGTGGAATTGGTTGCACGCGGAGGACCGTGTTTAGAGTGGGGTCTTACCTTGCTTTCTAGAGAGATTCAATGGGTAGCCGGTGCACCTTTATCGCTCGCAAGGGAATTTGTTTCTGATTATTTAGAAATTAGAGAGAATCTGCCAGTAGAGGCCATAAAATTGCGCGAAAGTTGGATACTACCACCGACGATATGGAGTCATGAACGTTGGTGGGTATTTTTGAATGAATATTATACACTGCTCCAGCACCACGTGGATTTAGCTCACGATTTTAAATTAACCGTTCGGGATGTGGGAATAATAAAGCGCCTTCTGTGGAGCAGTTTACGGATGTTTAAATGCTTGGAGGTGGCCAGCGTTTCGGACCGGGAGCGGATTCTGAATAACGTCTTTTCGTTGCCGAAGGCCGGGTAACAGGCGGCGGGGATGATCTAGCGGAGGCGCGGCGATTGATCGAGAAGCATGGGTATGGGCGGCGGACGGGTGAGCTGGAGGATGCGGAGAAAGCGATTTTGGTAAAAGTGATGGGTGATAAGTGATGAGTGACAAGCGGAGAGAAAGGATGAGTTATGAAGATGGATGGATTGAATGGGGCGCTGGCGGGGTTGTTTCCGTATCAGCGGAAGTGGGTGGCGGAGCAGGCGCGGTTCAAGATGGCGTTGTGGGCGCGGCAGACGGGGAAGGATCATACGGCGACGCTGGAGGCGGTGCTGGACGCGATGCTGAATCCGGGGGCGACGTGGCTGATTTTGGCAGCGGGGGAACGGCAGGCGGTGGAGTCGCTGGCCAAGGCGCGGGAATGGGCGCGGCAATTGGCCCGGCCGGCCGGGGACCTGGTGCGGGCGTCGGCGACGCAGTTGGTGTTTGGGAATGGGTCGCGGGTGATGGCGCTGCCGGCGAAGGCGGAGACGGTGCGGGGGTACTCGGCGAATTTGTTGCTGACGGAGTTCGCGTTTCACGAGCGGCCGGAGGAGATCTGGCGCGCAATTTTTCCGACGCTCTCGAATCCGTTGTCGGGAGGGCCGAAAAAGTTGCGGATTATCTCGACGCCGAATGGGCGGGCGGGGAAGTTCGCGGAGTTGTGGCATTCGGCGGAGGGGTATTATCGCTCGAAGGTGACGATTCACGCAGCGATCGCGGAGGGGCTGCCGCTGGACGCCGCCAGCCTCGAAGCGGGCCTCGATGACGAGACGGCGTGGGCGCAGGAGTATCTGTGCGAGTTTCTGGAGGGCGGGTCGGCATTCCTGCCGCAGGAGCTGGTGCGGGATTGCGAGTCGGCCGGGGCGCGGGAATCGCTGGAGGGGCCGGCGGGGGAGGTGCTCTCGCGCGGGGGCGGGCCGCTCTTCGCGGGAATCGATTTTGGGCGGAAGAATCATCTGACGGTGTGCTGGATTTTGCAGCAGGCGGGAAAGGAATGGGTGACGCGGGAGGTGCTGCGGCTGCCGAATATGTCGACGCCGGAGCAGGTGGAGGCGCTGCGGCCGCGGGTGCGGCATTGCCGGCGGGTATGTTTGGACTATACGGGGCCGGGGGTGGGGCTGGGGGATTTTCTGGCGGCGGAGTTTGGACGATGCACGGTGCGGGAATCGGCGGCGGGACGGCTGGAGTATGAGGGGAGCGGGCGGGTGGAGTTGTGCGCGTTCACGGCGGGGTTGAAGGGGCAGATTTTTCCGCGGTTGCGGGCGGCCTTCGAGCATCGGCGGGTGCGGATTCCGGCGAGCGAGGCGATCCGGGAGGATTTGCAGCAGTTGGAGCAGCGGGTGACGGCGTCGGGCCGGTTCGAATACCGGGCGGCGACGGGGCCGGGCGGGCATTGCGACCGGACGACGGCCCTGGCGCTGGCCTGGCGGGCGGCCCAGAGCGTGCGGGCACCGCAACCGGTGGACCCGCGACCGGTGAAGCATCCGCGCTCGTGGTACCCGGCGGACCCGGAGCCGGATCACCCGAGCCGGCGGCACGCCCCCGTGTTCGGTTACGGCCTGGCGCGGAGTTATTGAGGTGCTGGCGCCCGGGTCTTGGCCGACGGCCACGGATGGGGGAAGGGAAAGGGGGAACCGTCCGGCGGGGGCGCCGGACGGGACACGCGGGGGCGCGTGTGCTCCCCAAGCAAGGGCGGAGGGGGTGGTGGAATCGCCCGGAGCTTGGGCTCGCTTTTTGGCGGGTTGAGGGCAAGATGGGGGCACTCTATGGAGAATGCGGCAGAACCCTCGAGCGGGGGCGGGCCGGCCTGGCTGCGGTGGGTGGCGGGGCGGAATCCGGGCTGGACACTGGTGCGGGTGTTGATCGCGGTGCTGTTGTGCATCGCGATTTATAAATTCGTGGTGTTGCCGGTGAAGGTGACGGGTTCGAGCATGGCGCCGACGTTGAAGAATGGGGAGATCCGGTTCGTGAACCGGCTGGCGTACCGGCGGGAGGGGCCGCGGCGGGGGGACATCGTGGCGGTGCAGTTCGCGGGGCGGCAGGCGGTGCTGCTGAAGCGGGTGGTCGCGCTGCCGGGGGAGACGCTGCAGGTGATGCGGGGGCTGGTGTATATCAATGGGGAGCGGCTGGAGGAGCCGTATGCGGCGGGGAAGATTCCGCCGGACACGTCGGATCGGGGCTTGGGATCGTCGGCGCCGCGCAAGCTGGAGCCGGATCAGTACTGGCTGGATGGGGATAACCGGGCGGAGTCGGAGCATTTCTTGAAGTACCGGCATCAGATCATTGGGAAATTATGGTGAGGTGGATTCGTCCGATTTTGTTGGTGGTGCTGCTGGGGGCGGCGGCGTTTGGGATTTGGCGTTTTCTGTTTCCGCCGCCGGAGAAGGTGATCCGGAAGAATCTGGAGAAGCTGGCGGCGGCGGTTTCGGAGAATCCGCAGGGGAATATCGCGCGGGTGGCGGGGGCGAACCGGATCGCGTCGTTCTTCCACGCGGAGGTGACGGTGAATGTGCAGGGGTTCGGGCGGGAGGTGGAGGCGATCAATGGGCGGAGCGAATTGCAGCAGATGGCGATGGCGGCGCGGCAGAATGTGGGGACTATCTCGATCGCCTTTCCGAATATCCACGTCACGGTGGCGGAGGATCGGGAGAACGCGCAGGCGATCGTGAGCGTGGTGGTGAATTTGAACCGGGGGGGAGACCCGATCGCGCAGGATTTGAAGCTGGGGTTTACGAAGGTGGATCGGGCGTGGCTGATCAAGACGGTGGAGCCGCTGCGGGTGGCGATGTGAGGCCAATCGTTCTGGCCGGCGGCTATTTTTGAAAGGCGGCCTGGCCTCCCTGGGTGAGGGTGGCTTGGCGGGTGCCGCTGGGGATGGTGAAGCGTTCGACGGTGCCGCCGGGCCAGGTGACGGCGATGCTGGTGGGTTGATCGGACGGGGCCACGATTTTGACGACGCTGTCCTGGCTCCAGTGGCCGGACCCCGCGTGGATTTCCTGGCGGGGGCCGGTTTGTGCGCCGGTGGCGGGCAGGAAGGAGGCGCCGAGGGCGTCGGGATTTCCGGGAGGGCCGATCAGGCGGAGACGGAGGCCGGGGCGGCCGGTGTCGTTGCGGAAGAGTTTGACGGCGGCGCCGCGCTGGGCGACGACGAGATCGAGGCGGCCATCGGCATTGTAATCCGCGACGGCGACGCCGCGTTGCTGGCCGGCGCATTCGAGGCCGGATCGAGCGACGGGCAGCGGGAGGAACCGGCCATCGCCCTGGCCGCGCAGGCAGAGGCCGACCCCGGCATCGAGAGGGCCGGTGCTCCAACGGGTGTCGAAGAGATTCTGCGCGAGGAAGAGATCGACGCGGTTATCGCCATCGAAGTCCCCCACCCCGATGCCGAAAACCGGGGCGAATTGAGCCTCGGCGGGGAGCGGAATGGGTTCGAAGCGATCGCCGCGGTTCAGAAGGATGAGGGAATCGAGGTTGGCGGCTTCGACGTGGCTGGCGGAAGAGGCGCGGGGGCCGAGCAGGCGCGCGAGATCGAGCTGGCTGAATTCGTCGAAGGTCGAAGCGGCTTCGGCGATGAACGGGAGGGAACGGGCGAGGGTTTCCCAGTCTTCGCGGGGAACGTACTGGCGGAGGGTTTCGCTGTAGAAGGCTTCGACGAGATCGGTGGCGCCGCGTCCGGCCAAGTCGCCGAAGTAGAGGCGGACCGGCTGGACGAATTGGCGGGAATACCTGGAGTTACGGCCCCAATTACCGACGACCAGATCGGTTCGGCCGTCGCCATCGAAATCGCCGGCGGCGAGACTGCTCCACCAGCCGGTGAGGCGATCCAAGCCGAAGGCGGCGGTGGCGTCGCGGAGCTGGCCGCGGTCGTTGCGGAAGATGCGGACAGGCCCCCACTCGCAGGCGAGGATGAGTTCGGGAAAGCCATCGTGGTTGAGGTCGGCGAAGCGCGCGGCGGCGACCAGGCCGAGGTCGCGAAAGAGAGGCGAGGCGGCGGGGTCGGGACTCCAGCGACCCTCGCGATGGCGAAAGAGTTCGGAGGAGGCCGGGCGGGGATAGTGGCCGGGGCGGACGCGGCCGGCGGCGAAGAGTTCGAGCGCGCCATCGCCATCGAGATCGGCGGCGGCAAGCGCCCCGAAGGCGGAGTCCCCGGCGGCTGGAAGGCGCTCCCCGGCCCCGGCGAGTTGGATGGCCGACTTTTGGCCCGGTTGGGCGAAGTTCGCTTCGGCGAGGAAAATGGCGGGCGCAGCGGAATCGGTGCGGAGGGCGAGGATGGACTGCTGGGGCTGAGTGGCGGGCTTCCAGCCGGAGGGCGTGGAGGGAGTGAAGTTGGTGCCGGAATCATTCCGCAACCACGCGGCACGCGCAGCGGGAGCCGCGGGCAGGAGCAAATCATCGTCGCCGTCCTGATCGAGGTCGGCCCAGGCGAGGCCGGGCCCGAGGGAGCTGAGTTTCCAGGGGAGGAGCGATTGAGCTTCGTCATCGGTGCTTACGGGAGGAACGTTGAGTCCGCCGAGCGTGGAGGAACGATCGGAGAACAGCGGTGGAGGCGGCGCGGGAGACGCTTCATCGATGGGCCGACCGGCGGCGATGGAGAGTTCGTAGACGCGATTCGGCTGGAGCCCTTCGTAGCGGCGGGTTTCGCCGTTCGGCCATTCGACCGTGGCGGTGAGCAGCGACGAGGTGTCGCGGGCCGCGAAGACGCGCAGGGTATCGTCGCACGAGAGATAGCGTCCGCCGGCGATCATGACTTGAGATTGAGAGACCGGGCCGCCCTGGATTTCGAGGCGGGCGCCGATGCCGTAGGGGTTCCCGGCCGGGCCGCGCAACCGAATGGCGAGGCGGAGGGCGCGGCTGCGATTCTCGTAAAGACGCAGCTCTTCGCCGAGCATGTTCATGACGAGATCGAGGTCACCGTCGCCATCGAGATCGCCGAGAGCCATGGCATTGGCGACGCCGGGCTCGGCGAGGCCCCAGGCGGATTCCTTCGGCTCGAAGGTGAGATCGCCGCGATTGCGAAAGGCGGCCGGGGCGGTGGCGAGGCGACGAAACCGGGCGAGGTTTTCGACGCGCTGTTCGACGGAATCGGCGGCGGTTTGACGCGACATTTCCCGCAGGACATCGGCATCCTGAACATCGTGGTTATGACCAGTGGCGATGAGGAGGTCCTCGAAGCCATCGAGATCGACATCGAGGAAGATGGCGCTCCAGGACCAATCGCTGGCATCCACACCGGCGAATTCGGCGATCTCGGCCCAGGTGCCGTTGCCGCGATTGAGGTAGAGGGTGTTGCGAGGAATTTCGGGACGATACTCGGCATCGCCCTGGGCGGCGCGCATGGGCTCGTTCATCCCGGCTTTCGCGAGATTGTCGCGATGGGTTTGGCGGAAGCGCGGATCGCGCGGGAGCATTTCGACGAAAAAGAGATCGTCGTGGCCATCGCGATTGATGTCCGCGACATCCACCGCCATAGAGGCGAGCGCGACTTTCGAGATTTCGCGCAGGGAGGCCTGACGGAAGGCACCGCCGCCACGATTGATCCAGAGGCGGTCGGGGGAATGGAAGAAGTCGTTGCAAACGAGGACATCGGGGTGGCGGTCGCGATTGATGTCACGAATCATCACGGCCAGGCCCCAGTCGAGGGGGACCTTATCGAGCAACTGACCGTTCGCCTGGAAGAAATTGCCGTTCGTCCAGGCGGCCGGAGCGAAGTTGCCGCCACCGAGATTGACATACATGAAGTCGCGCTCGGGGAGTTCGAAGACGTTGGCGAGCCCGTTCGGCCAGCGATAGGCGGCAAAGCGGTTCGGCGGCGTGACGACGAGCTGGCCGTTGGCCACGCGAACGCTGGCGCGGACGGCGGGGAGTTCGTCGCGGGCGACGATGGTGCGGTAATTCGCGACGTAGAGATCGAGATCGGCATCGCCATCGAGATCGCCCAAAGCGATGGACATGGCGCCGAAGCGCTTCACGAGGCGGGTTTGCGCGAGTTCGGTGAAGAGGCCCCGGCCGTCGTTGAGGAAAAGGCGCGTGCCGCCGCCGATGGAATTGACGAGCAGATCGAGATCACGATCCGCATCAACGTCGGCAAAGGCTGCGCCGGTGGAAAATTGGCTGGGGCAGGCGACGCCGGAGCGGGCGGTGACGTCCTCGAACTTCCAGCCGCCGAGGTTGCGATAGAGGGCGTTGTCACGCTCAAGACCGCAGACATAGACGTCGCAGAGGCCGTCGCCGTCGACATCCCCGAGGGCGAGACCGGAGCCGTTCTCGGTGACGCGGTTGATGGCGACCGGGCGCGCGGAAAGGACATTCGTGAAAGCAAGGCCGGTGTGCTGAGAGGCGCGACGACGGAAGCCGGGGGCGTCGCCTTCCGGGACGACCGGTTGGAAACGGAGGCCGTTTTCGAGGGACCAATCGGCCGCGGGAGTGGCCAGCCCCCAGAGGACGAGGAAGCAAGCCAAGGCGTGAGCGCGCCAGGCGGTGGCATATGTCCCCAGGAACTTCCGAATCGGCATGCCCGGTTGTAGCCGAAGACGGTGAATTGCGCGAGCCGGAGGGAGGGTTAAGAGCACTTTAAAAGTACTGTGGCCGTTCGGGAAAAACCGGAATCGAATAGTGCGGGTGGCGGCAGAGGTGTGGCGTCACGGAAGATCTTTGCATAAGCGGAGCCCGGATTTCTGCCGTCCCTGCGGGACTAATGTACGTTGGACCGGGGACTGAAAAAAAGGGCTATCGATTGTTTAATAAGTGCTTCGCGCGAAAGGCGGGAGGGATGGGCGACCGGATTGCAACCAGAAGGCGAGGAGATCGAGCAGGAGCCAATGGCGGGGGGAATGGGCGTGAATTAGACTGGGGCGATGCAAGTTGGGAGTGGGATTCGGATGACGCTTGGGCTGCTGGTGGCGGCGTTTCTCGGTGGGATCAGTTCGATGGCGCAACCGGCGATTACGTATCAGCCGCCGGATCGGGCGGTGTTGCTGAATGAGCCGGCGATTTTGCGGGTGGATGCGGAGGGCGGGGCAAATCTGCGCGTTCAATGGCGGCGGGAAAACGGGACGCTGGTGGGGAGCGGAAACGCTTACACGATTCCACGCGTGAATGCGGGGTCGCAAGGCGGGTATTACGCGGTGGCCATCGACGCGACGGGATCGAGCACGAGCCGGGTTGCGACCTTGACGGTGCATACACCGGTGACGTTGGTGCCGATGCAGAACCGGTGGCGGTACGACGCGAGCGGGAATCCGCCGGCGGCGGATTGGACAAGCCTGGCGTATAACGACGCCGGGTGGCCGGAGGGCCAGTCGCTGCTGCACAACGAGACGGCGACGCTGGCCGATGCGAAACGAACGCTGGTGACGCTCACGAACGCGGGTGGGACGCGAATCCGGGTGCATTACTTTCGGGCCAAATTCAATTTCGCCGGGCCGAAGCCGGCGTATCTGATCGCCAATGCGTATGTGGATGATGGCGCCGTCTTCCACTTGAACGGGGTGGAAGTGGCGCGGTTGCGTCTGCCGAACGGGCCGATCAGTGCCGAGACGGAGGCGAGCGAAGCGCGGGAGGCGCGGACGGACTTGATCGCGTTTTCGGGAGAGGGTCTGGTGGAGGGGGCGAACGTGCTGGCCGTGGCGGTACATCAGCATCTGGAATCGGAGGCGGACATGGTGTTCGGGATGTCGCTGGCGGGGGCAGCGGGGCCGCCGCAAATGCCGGACTTGCTGGTCTGGCCGCCGGGCAAACCGCATTTCGAGGAGCGGCTATTCACGGAAGCGGATTGCGCCGTGCAGGAAGGGATGGTCACGGCTGGGTTGCGGCGGCTGATCCGGTTCGAGACGCAAGCGCGGAATGCCGGGACGGGAGATTTGGTGATGGGCGACCCGGAGGGAAATCCGGAATTCGAATTTCACGCATGCCACGGGCATCATCATTACCGGGATTATGTGCAGTATCGCTTGCTGGACGCGCTCGGACAGGAAGTGACCGACGGGGGAAAGGCGAGTTTTGCGCTGGAGGACAGCGACCGCTGGGAACCGATCGAGGCCAATCCCGATCCGCGATACAACGTGGTGAACTCGGGCATTCAGTACGGGTGGGCGGACATTTACAGCTACCTGATCCCCGGGCAATGGATCGACGTCACGGGAGTAGCGCCGGGGAAGTATCAACTCGAGATCGAGATCGATCCGAGCCGCAAGATTCCCGAACTGGTGGAGACGAATAACATCACGCGGATCGAGGTGGAGATTCCGCCGGTGTGGCCGGTTTGCGCCGGGCCGCCGGCGAACGATGCGTTCGCGAATGCGGAGGAGATTCCGCTGGCGGTGGCGAGCGTGCGGGGGAATTCGGAGTGTGCGACGCGGGAACTGAGCGAACCGATGTTGCGGGATCGGGAGTTTTATCTAGGAGACAAATCGATTTGGTACCGGTGGAAGGCTCCGGCCACGGGCACGCTGCGGCTGGACACGGAGGGGAGCAATTTTCCGACGATGCTGGCGGTGTATGAGGGAACGAATGTGGCGCGGCTGACCGCGGTGGCTTCGGATCGGTTTTACAGCGGGGCGGGCCATGCAGCGCGACTGACAGCACCGGTAACGGCTGGGACAGAGTATCACATTTATGTGGGCGGACCGTACACGACGGGACTGGGGATCAACCAGGCGGGGGCCGGAGAAGTGGTGTTGAACGTGAACCCGAACGGGAACGACCACTTCGCGAACGCCGTGGCGATGATGGGCGCTTCGGGGATGGTGGGCGGCACCACGCGGGATGCGACGCGCGAGCCGGGCGAGCCGGAGCACGCGGCGGGTGGGACGCGTTCCGTGTGGTACCGGTGGACCGCGCCGGCCGGGGGCGCGACGACGTTCGAGATCACCGGGAGCGATTTTGAGGGCCGCTTTGCGGTGTACACCGGCGCATGGGGGAGTCTGGCGCGCGTGGCCTCGAGCCCGCAACCGATGCTCGAGGCGGAGGCGAACCGCACTTACTGGATCGCAGTGGAAGGCGAGCAGGCGGGAGGGGGATATTTCCAACTCACATGGCAGTCAGCGCTGCGCTTCGAACCGCCGATCCTGTCGGGCGGGGAGATTCAGTTCGCGGCGGTGCTGCCCGCCAACAAGGCAGTAGCGCTGGAAAAATCGGCGGACCTGCAGACCTGGAGTTTGGTGCGGCTGCTCGAAACAGCGGGGGGGCGGCAGAGTTTTTCCGAACCCCTCGGCGGCGAGGCGCTGTTCTACCGATTGCGAGCACCTTGAGGCGGACCGGAGGGGCGGCCAGAAGTGATGGCGTCTGCCGGCATCCGAGGCCGTCCGGCGAGGGCGCCGGGCGGGGCACGCGGGGGCGCGTGCGCCCCCCAGCAGGCAGTCGACGGGCGGTTGGAATCGCACCCGCGCCGGCTGATCGCATCCTGCTTCACTTCCAAGACGGCCGCGACATCCTGATTTCGGCTCGCGAATCAGGACCGCAGCCGCTCGGCGACTGAATTCGATAACCGATGAGGGCCGTATTTCCTTGCAAAATGCTTGGAAATGAAGTTCGCTAAAAGTGGTTGTGCCGCGTTCCAAGGCTTGAGCGGCGGGAAAAGAGCGTATGAAAAAAGCCCCCCAGAGTGTTAAGGACAGCACTCCCGAGTCCGCGCAGGATGCTGTGGCCGTGATCGGGATGGCCTGCCGTTTGGCCGGAGGCGAAGGCTATCGAGCGTTCTGGGAGCACCTTTTCGCGGGAGACGATCTGGTGCGGGAGATTCCCCCGGATCGATGGCCCATAGAGGGATTTTACTCACCGGACTTCGAAACGCCCAACCGGAGCGTGAGCAAATGGGGCTCGTTCCTGGAGGAGGTATCCGGGTTCGACAACCGATTTTTCGGCGTGTCCCCCCGCGAAGCGCGGGAGATGGATCCGCAACAGCGGCTGCTCCTGGAAGAGGCGTGGCGATGCGTGGAGGATTCGGGGGTGGCGCTGGAGAAACTGCGCGAGGGGCGGACGGGCGTGTGGGTGGGGATGATGGCGCGGGATTATGAGCATCGGCTGCGCGAGGGGGGCGAGGCGGTGGACAGCTTCGAGTGTTCGGGGAATTTCGGGAACATGATGGCGAACCGGGTCTCGCACTTTTTCGGCTGGCGAGGACCGAGCGTGGCCATCGATACGGCGTGTTCGTCGTCACTGGTGGCGCTGCACGAGGCGCGGCTGGCGCTGACGGCGGGGAGCGTGGATTACGCGGTGGTGTCTGGAGTGAGTTTGATTCTGGCGCCGTGGAGGTATCTGTCGTTCTCGAAGGCGCGGATGCTGAGTCCGGACGGGCGGTGCAAGACCTTCGACGAATCCGCGAATGGGTACGTGCCCGGAGAAGGCGTCGCGGTGCTCCTGCTGCAACGCGAAGCGGATCGCCGGAAGCAGGGTCATTTTGCGCATGGGTTGGTGAAAGGTTCGGCGGTGAATCACGGGGGGGCGGCGATTTCCCTGACGGCTCCGCGGCTGGCGGCGCAGCGGGAAGTGATCCGGGAGGCATTCGCGAGCGCGGGGTTGCGGCCGGAAGCGGCGAGCTACGTGGAGGCGCACGGGACCGGGACGTCGCTGGGCGATCCGATCGAGTTTGAGGCGTTGAGCCAGGTTTTTGGAGAACGGACGAAAGAGGCGGGTTACTGCGCGCTGGGGTCGGTGAAGACAAACCTCGGGCATCTGGAACCAGCGGCGGGGCTGGCGGGGGTCATCAAGGTGCTCTTGATGATGAAGCACCGAATGATCGCGCCGAGCCTGCATTTGCAGCGGCCGAATCCGATGATGGCGGTGGCGGGATCGCCTTTTCGCTTCGTGAGTAAGACGGAGGATTGGAAGCCGCGCGGGGGGCGGCGGTGCGCGGGCGTGAGTTCGTTCGGATTTGGAGGAGTCAACGCGCATGTGGTGCTGGAGGAGGTGCCCGTTGCTCGGATGACGCCCGAGCCGGAGCAGCCAGACATCTTTTTGCTGTCCGCGAAGAGTGAGCAAAGCCTCCGAAGGATGGTGGAGCAGTGGCGATCATTCTGCCGGACGAAGGAATTTGAGGGCCTGGCGTGGCGCGAGGTCTGCTCGACGTTGCGGCGGCGGATGGCGTTCGAGCATCGAGTGGCGCTGTGGGTGAAGAAAAGCGAGCTGGCCGGGGCTTTGGGAGCGGCCACGTTCACGACCGGATCGAAGCCGAGAGCCAGCCGACTGGTGCTCGGGTCGTTTCGCGGCGTGAGCGCGAGTGCGGCGCGGGAATTCTTTGGAGCCGATGCGGGCTTGGGCAAGGCATGGGAAGGCGCGCTGGCGGAAACCAAGGCCGCACTGCCGGCCAAAACGCGGCAGGCTGGGCGGGCTTTGCCGGACGTGGACTGGAAAAAGAACGCGGGAGCGTGCCAATTCGCGAGCGGACTGGCGGTGGCGCGGTTGATCGAAGCATGGATCCCGAATATCCGAGCGGCCTCGGGAGAATCCGACGGTTTCGACATCGCGTTGAGCTGGAGCGGGGCGGTGGCTCCAGAAACTTTGGCGCGCGGATGGAAAGGGCGAGGCGGATTGCTTCAGATCGAAGCGTCCCGTGTGCCGATCTTCGATCCGCTGCATCAGACGGTGCTGGGAGTTTGGGCGGTTCCCGGCGATTACCTGCCTCGATTGCTGCGGAAGGCGGTGTTGCCGAGCCGCGATTGGCACGCATTGTCTACTAAATCAGCAGAGCTTATTCCGCATCAACAGACCTTCCGGCATTTGATGGAAGCGCAAGCCAAGGCGCTTTCGACCGAGACGGAGCCGGTGGAGGCCTGGGTGACGCGGCTGGGGCGCGAAGAGTCCGCCGAGACGGAACGCGGCCAGGTGTTTGCGCTGGCGGCCGGTTACGCGCTGAGGGTGCTGCAACGGAAGTGGGATTTGCCCGAACGGGACCTGCCGGAATCCGCGGCGTTTCGCGAGGTGCTGGAGCTGCTGGGACGAGGCTGGCTGCGGCTGGAGGATGCGGCGCGCGTGCTGCGGGGCGAAGCGTTGCCTGCGGGTTACTGGGATCCGGCGGTCGAGAGCATGGCGCTGGCTCCCCTGCCCTTTCTGGCCGACGCCGTCAGCCAAGCGGGGCAAACGGCTGAAGCATTGCGCGCGGGGACGAGGCCGGCGCCTTCGCCGGAGTTTGCGCAGGGAGGCCTGGCGCTGTTTGCCGGGCAATTCGAGCAAGCGGAGGGGAAAGATTCGCTCGGGCTGGATTGGGGAGGTTTGGGCGGCTGGCTGGCGCGCCGTTGGGCGGAGGGTTGCGACGTGGCATGGGAAGCCACACCCTTCGGGCGCGAAGGGCGGGCGACGCCGCTGCCGGTCTATGAATTCGACCGGAGCCGCTATTGGATCGATTCGGCCCGCGGCGAGGAACCGGCGAAAGCGGCCAGGGCGAGCCGAAGCGTGGAACGCGTTCAATTGACGGCGCAGACGGACCGGTTGCTGGAAAGCCACCGGATCGCAGGCCGCAGTCTCGCGCCAGCAGCCCTGTGGATAAAGCTCGCCGGGGAGAAGTCCGGCTTCGCCGTCAACAGCGTGGAGGGTTTTGAGACACTCGCTCCGCTGTGGCTCGACGAAGAGCGGGAGGTGGAGATCGAGTTCGACGCGAATGCATTCGAGATGCGGCATGGGGGCAAGCCATTGGCGCGAGGAGCGGTGCGGGAGGAGTTGGCCAGTAAGCAGCCCGCGGAACCGGCAGTGGCTTCGAAGGGGACACCCAAGCGCGCGGTCGCGGCGGCGGCGATTTACGGGCGATTGCGGAAGCTGGGATATGAATATGGTCCCGCCTTGCGGCTGATCCGGAGCGCGGACGTGGCGGCGGATGAGGTGAACTGCCAAATAGAAACTCCCGCAGATGGAGATTGGAACGCGTTTCTCATCGATGGGCTGCTGCAAGCCGGCATCGTATCCGCGATGGAACTCGGGGTGGCGACGGAGGGATTATGGGTGCCGCATCGGATCGCGCGGATCACGCGGTTCGGTCCCGGAGGCGGCGCGGTGCAGGCCCGAGTGCGGAAAGCAACGTTCGAGGTGGGCAGTCGCTGGTGGCAGGCGGATATCACCGCGACCGATGGGGAAGGAAAACCGGCCTGGCGACTGGAAGGTGCCCGTTTCAGCCGAGTGGAGTGGGCATCCCAGCGAACGGCGGAACGGACCGGCGAGGCGGAAATGTCGGGGGATCTCGGAGCGGGGACGAATCGAGAACATGGGACGGCCGAACTTCGGCAAATTCTGGCGGGTATTCTGGAGGTGGCGGCGGAAGAGATAGATGGGGATACTGATTGGCGGGAGTACGGAATGGAATCCATCGGCCTAACCGAATACGCAGAAGCCATCGGGCGGGAGATGAAGCTGGAGGTGGATCCGGTAGTAATGTACGAGCATCCCACGCTGAACCGGCTGGCGGAGTATTTGTTCGCCGCGGCCGGTGGGGGTTCGACTGGAGACGTCAGGACCGAGTTCGTTCCGAAACCCGAGGCAGCGCTAATGCCAGCGCCGGTGGCGCCACAGAAGCGCGCGGAACCAGGGGAAACCGAAACGCCAGGGCGCGCGCAGGACGTCGCGATTATCGGAATGGCGGGCCGATTTCCGGGAGCGGCTAATCTGGATGAATTCTGGAGAAATCTCCTCGAAGGGAGAGACAGCATTTCCGAAATCCCCGCGAGCCGGTGGAAATGGGAAAGCTATTTCGGCGACCCGCGGCAGACGGCGAACACGACCCCCTCGAAGTGGGGGGGATTCCTTGAGGCACCCGAGCGGTTCGACGCGGCCTTCTTCAAGATTTCGCCGCGCG
Source organism: uncultured Verrucomicrobiota bacterium (assembly GCA_964478815.1). GTDB lineage: Bacteria > Verrucomicrobiota > Verrucomicrobiia > Limisphaerales > SXQI01 > DASVNK01. Next base: position 64,801 of record CAYZKY010000005.1, on the reverse strand, counting down.
AGGCGGAACTCATGGATCCCCAACAGCGATGGGTGCTGGAGACGAGTTGGGAAGTGCTGGAGGATGCGGGACTACCGGCCGAGGAATTGAGGGGCGCGGCGGTGGGGGTCTTTATCGGCGCGTGCCATCACGATTACCAGGATCTGCTGGCGGGTGCCGAACGTGCGGGCGAAGCGCATGCGGCGACGGGGAATCATCTCTCCATTATTCCGAACCGGGTTTCGTTCTTTTTCGATTGGATGGGGCCGAGCGTGGCGGTGGACACGGCGTGCTCGAGCTCGCTGGTGGCGCTGGACGCGGCGATGAAGGCGCTGGCGACCGGAGATTGCCGGATGGCGCTGGCCGGGGGCGTGAACCTGTGTTGTTCGCCGGGGCCGTACCTCTCGTTCGGCCACGCGGGGATGTTGTCGTCCGAGGGCCGGTGCAAGACCTTCGACGCCGCCGCCAACGGGTATGTGCGAGGCGAAGGGGTGGGACTGGTCTTGCTGAAGCCGCTGGCGGAGGCGTTGCGCGACGGGAATCGAATCCGCGCGGTGATCAAGGGGTCGGCGGTGAGCCACGGCGGAGCCGCCAATTCATTGACCGCGCCGAATCCGAACGCGCAAGCCGAGGTGGTTGGCCGAGCGATTCGGAAAGCGGGGGTTGAGGTTCGATCAATCGGGTATGTGGAGGCTCACGGGACGGGAACGCCGTTGGGGGATCCGATCGAGTTCGCCGGATTGAAATCGGCTTTTGCCCAATTGGATGAAGCGCACGAGGAGGCGGCCTCCGCTTATTGCGGATTGGGATCCGTGAAGAGCAATATTGGGCATCTGGAATCCGCGGCGGGCATTGCGGGGGTGCTGAAGGTAGTGCTGGCGATGAAGCATGGGGTCCTGCCGGCGATGTTGCACTTTGAGAAATTAAATCCGCATATCGATCTGGAAGGGACACCGTTTCGCATCGTCTCCGAGAAGCAGGAGTGGTCGCCCAGTACGGACGGGCGCGGGGCGCCGAGGCCACGGCGCGCGGGGGTCAGTTCGTTCGGTTTTGGAGGGGCGAATGCGCATGTCGTGATCGAGGAGGCTCCAGCGGTGGTGGAGCGCGCGTCCGACCGGCCGGCGGGGCCAGAAATTATCGTCCTTTCCGCGCAAACGAACGAACAATTGCGGGCGGGCGCGCAGCGTTTGGCGGAGTGGTTGAGAGGGCCAGGACGCGAGGTTCCGCTGCGAGATGTCGCCCACACGCTCCAGCTTGGCCGAAGCGGGTTCGACTGGAGGCTGGCGGTGGTGGCCACCGATGCGGCGGAGCTAGCGGGGCTTCTGGAAGGCGACTGGAATTCGGAGGCGATTTGCCAGGGGCGGGCGGCCCCGAGATCCAATCTCGGAAAATTGGAGTTAACCAAGGAAGATAGGGAGTATTGCGCCGCGCTCCACCGGGCTGGGAATTTCAAGAAACTGGCGGAATTTTGGGTGAACGGGTCGCGGATCGACTGGAAGGCCCTCAATGCCAACCGCGGCGGGCGGACGGCGAGCCTGCCGACCTATCCGTTCGCGCCGACGAAATTTTGGGGAGCACCGGCGACGTTGGAAATCGAGAGAGTCCAACCGATCCCGAAGGAGCTACCAGGCAGACTGGAACTATTGGAGAAGACCTGGGTTGGACGACCGCTTTCGACAACAACCGGCCGACTGGAAGGGACGCACCTGCTGCTTGTCGAGAGCAAGGCGGCGGCCGAAATGGCGAGCGAACTGGCGAGGGCCAATCCGGGAGGATGGTTGATCGTTTCGCGGGAAGGCCATTTAATCCAAGGCTGCGCTTACTCCACCGAACCTTTCGAAAGCGTTGAGGCAGCGGAGGCGTATGCCGCGAAGTGTCCAAAACTGGCAGGAATCATCCATCTGACGTTGGGCGAAACCAGCGGGGCGCGACGATCATGGGACGCCGGCGTGCTGACCCTTTACCAGCGGCTGGTGAGCCGATTCGGGCAGGGAGGTTTCTCCTTGATGCTCGTGACTGAGTCGGTCCAGGGGCGGGAGAATTCGGCACCGTCATTGCGGGGAGCGGCGCTCACGGGATTGGTGCGAATGCTGCAGGCGGAGTATCGCGGGCTGCGAGCGCGGGCGGTCGATTTGGAGCGAGGGACAGACCCGCGATCGGCGGCGAGGACCATTCTGGAAGAGTTGAGCGCAAACGATTCGGTGGGGGAAGTTTGCTACCGTGGCGGGAGGCGGTTTGGGCCTGCGCTGATCCGCAATTCGACGCCGTCGAGCCAAGCTCCGGAGATCAGTTCCGAGCGGGCTTATCTGATTACCGGCGGGACCGGGGGCATTGGGTTGCATCTGGCGAAGCACCTGATAAAGCGAGGCGCACGCAAACTCATCCTGATGGGAAGGCAGCCGATTCCGGAGCGCGCAGATTGGGATAAAGTTGGCAGCGAAGCGACCGCTTCACCCGAGGTCCGGCGGCGCATCCGAGCGATTCAAGAGATCGAACGGCAAGGGACAGCGGTGGAGTATGGCGCGGTGCCGTTGGAGGACGGGGCAAGGTTGAGCGAATTCCTGGCGCGCATGCGGGAGAAGTTCGGAGCGATGGCGGGCGTCGTTCACTGTGCGGGTGCGGTCGATGCGGAGATCGGGGCGTTCGTCAGCAAGAGCGCGGAATCGTTCCGAAAGGTGTTGACCCCGAAGATCGATGGGACGCAAGTCCTGGCCCGGCAGTTCGAGAACGAGGCGCTCGATTTCTTTATTCTATTTTCATCGGTGGCCTCGGTGGTTCCCGGGCTGGCGGTCGGCTACAGCGATTATGCGATGGCGAACGCTTTCGCGGACTTTTTCGCGGCATGGCAGCAATCGCGCGGGAAGAAATGGTTCCGGGCCGTTAATTGGCCGCTCTGGAATGACGTCGGGATGGGGCGTGGGGTGCCGCACCCGAAGTATGCGTCGCATGGGTTAAGGCCGCTCACAGTCGACGAAGGGTTGGAGCTTTTCGACCGGATCCTTGGGCTGCCGGCGGGCGGAAATATTTTTCCGGTCTCGCTGGCGGAAGCGCGGAGCGATTTCACGGAGTGGATGGAGGCGGCTCAACGCGTGCGGAAGGTGGATGCGACAGAATCATCTCCGCCGGCCGAGGGCAGGCTGCTCGAAAAGGTGCGCCGAGTTTTCGCCCAGGGCCTTGGCCTGCCGGTGGAAGCGCTTGAACCCGAGCGGCCGTTCAGCGAGTTCGGAGTGGATTCGATCATCCTCGCGGAAGTGACCCGGCGTCTCGACCGGGTGGTGGGCAAGCCGGTGGATCCCTCGGCACTGCTCGAATATCCGAGCATCGGTGCGCTAACGCGTTATTTTGAGCAAGGCGGGGTGAGCGAACCGATCATCCCAGCACGCGGACCGGAGCGGAATCTCCGGCCCAGCCAGGTGGAGGCAGAACCGCACGCATCGGAAACGACGGCGCGAAATGCCGGCGGCCGGCGATGGAGCGAGCCGATTGCGATTATCGGCATCGGATGCCGGTTCCCCGGCGCGGACAGTCCGGAGGAATTTTGGAAGAAACTGCGAGAGGGGATCGATTGCGTGCGCGAGGTGCCGCCGGAACGGTGGCGCAGCGCGGAGTATTTCGACGCGACGGGCGCGGCAGGCCGAACCATCAGCAAGTGGGGGGGATTCATCGACGGGATCGATCTGTTCGATGCGAGCTACTTCGGCATTCCGGACGATCAGGCCGAACAGATGGACCCCATCGCCCGGCTTTTCCTGGAAGCCGCGGCTCGAGCAGTGGCTCATGCGGGATATGCTCCTTCGGACCTGGCGGGGCGGAGGGTGGGCGTATTTGCCGGAAGCCGCAGCAGCGGGTACGGGTCATGGATCGAAGATTTTCGAAAGAGCACGATCACCGGCATCGGGCAGAATTTCGTCGCCGCGCAAGTGTCGCAGTTCTTCGATTGGAAGGGGCCAAGCCTGGTGGTGGACACCGCGTGCTCGTCCTCGCTCGCGAGCATTCATCTCGCGTGCCAGAGTTTGCGGACGGGGGAGTGCGCGGCGGCACTGGCGGGCGGGTCGGACATTTTGTTGGACGAGAAAGTCTACGTGATGTTGACCCAGGCGAAGGCGCTCTCCGCCGACGGCCGGTGCCACACGTTCGACGAACACGCGAATGGGTATGTGCCTGGGGAAGGGGCCGGCGCCGTCCTGCTGAAACCCCTCGCGCGCGCGATCGCGGATGGCGACCGGATCGAAGCGGTAATTCTGAGCAGCGCGCTGAACAATGACGGCCGGACGATGGGGATCACGACCCCGAGCCTGGAAGGGCAGCAGGAGGTGATCGAACGGGCGCTGACTTTGGCAGGCGTGGGCGCTGGGAGCATCGGGTATGTGGAAGCGCACGGAACCGGGACGATGATCGGGGATCCGATCGAACTGAGGGCATTGAGCGGCGTCTTCCGAAAAACGACGGAGGAGAAAGGGTATTGCGCCATCGGCAGCGTGAAGACGAGCTTGGGGCATTTGCACAGCGCGGCAGGGATTGCCAGCCTGGTGAAGCTCACGCTGGCGCTGAAGCAAGGCGAGATTCCCCCCACGCTGCATTGCGACCGGCCGAATCCCCGCTTCGATTTCCCGAACTCGCCGTTTTATCCAAACCGCGAATTGCGTCCGTGGCCTGCGCGCGCGGGAGCCAGGCGAGGCGCTTTGAGTTCTTTCGGCTTTGGAGGAACCAACGGCCACGCCATCCTCGAAGCATTCGATGCGGCGCAGGACCCGGTCTACCGGGGCGGCCGGAAGCCGCTGCCCGCGCCAATATTCCAACGCCGCCGGTACTGGCCGCAGCAAGTGCAGACGACCGAAACGCGGTCGAATGAAGTCAGCATTCCAGCCCCTCCCTTGTTTCTCGTGCTGGAAGAAGAATCGTAACCCGCAGAACCACCGATGGAGCAAAAGCGAAGAACATTCAGCACAATCCTGCGCGGAGATGATCCGGTGGTGCGCGACCACACGGTTCATGGGCTGCGGATCATGCCGGGCGTAACCTTTCTCGATTTGTTCCATCGCATGGCGCGGGGCGCGGGGCTGCCGGAGCGAGAGATGGAGTTCCGGCAGATTCTCTTCGTAGAGCCGATCGCCATCGAGCCGCAGGGCGCGAAGAAGGTGGTGCTGGAGATGGCGCCGGACGGTGGGCACTGGCGATTGACCGCGAAGAGCATCGATTGGGATGGGGATCGGCCCAAGGGAAATGTTTGGCAGGAAAATGCGCGGGCGGAGTTACATCTGACCGGGGACGCGACGGAGTTTAGCGGAGCGACGGCGTTGCCGCCGCGCGGAGTGGAGGAGCGAAGCGTCAGCGGGATTTACGACCGGATGAAGCGAGTGGGCATCGAGCATCGGCAAACGATGCGATGCGAGGGGACGGTGTTTTTGGCGGCATCGAACTTGCAGGCCGACCTGCGCGTGGAAGCTGGCGTCGCGCAGTTGGCGAAACACTTTTTTCTTATTCCGGCGCTGCTGGACACGGCGACGGGGCTGTCGTCATTCGCTGAATACGCGGCGCCGCGCTACGAAGCGCTGCCGTGCGTGCCGATCTTTATCGAGCGATTCCGGGCGATCGAACGATTGGGCGCGAGTTGCCGGTTGCATTTGCCGATGCCGCGGCACGCGGAGCGAGCCAATGCCGACTTCAGCCGGGACGAGCGGATCGATTTTCACACGGAGGATGGACGGCTCATCGCACGGATGGAGGGGTTGGCGTTCAAGCAGATCAGGTCGCCGGAGCTTTTGCGCCGAGCGGTTGCGGCAAGCGGTTCGGCGGCTGAAGTGGAAACGCGAATGCCGACGGCGGTTTCGGGAAACGGAGTTCAGGGCTCGGTGCTGAACATCATGAGCGCCGTGCTTGGGAAGACAGTGGGGCCGGAGCAGGCGGGGGTGGGCTTTTACGAGATGGGGTTCGATTCGGCGCAATTGCTGGAGGTGGTTCGCAAGCTGGAGGAGCGCTGCGGACGGCAGTTCTATCCGACGTTGCTCTTCGAACATCCGAGCGCCCGGCGGCTGGCGGAGTATTTGCAGGGCGAGCGGGTGACGGGGCTCGCGGAAGAAGACGTCGCCGCGGCGAAGAAGGACTTCGCTGCTTCGGTGGCGGTGACTGGAAGCCGAGCGAGTGAGGGCAGCAAGACTATTGATCCGGGCGGCGGGACCTGGGGCGAGGGAATCGCGGTCATCGGGATGAGCGGGCGTTATCCGAAAGCGCGCGATCTGGACGAATTTTGGGAACACTTGAAGACGGGCCGGGACTGCGTCGAGGAGGTGCCCTTGGAGCGATGGGATTATCGCGATTTTCCCGAGGTCTATGCGCGATGGGGTGGATTTATTTCCGATCACGACAAGTTCGATCCGCTGTTCTTCAATCTGTCGCCGCGTGAAGCGGAATTGATGGATCCTCAGGAGCGCCTCTTCCTCGAAGTGGTGTGGGCTACACTGGAGGATGCCGGTTACTCGCGGAGGCGGTTGAAGCGCCGGTTGGGAGAACGGGGCAAGGCGGGTGTGTTCGTGGGCGCGATGTGGGGGGGATACCAGTTGTTCGGAGCGGAGGCGCTGGCCAACGGGGAGAATCTCGCGACGACGTCGGGATTTTGGTCGCTCGCGAACCGGGTGTCGTATCTGTTCGATTTCAACGGGCCGAGCATGGCGATCGATACGGCGTGTTCGTCGTCGCTGACAGCGATTCATCTGGCCTGCCGCAGTTTGCTGGCGGGCGAGTGCCAGGTGGCGATCGCGGGCGGGGTGAATCTGACGCTGCATCCGAGCAAGCTGGTCTTGCTGAGCCAGCTCAAGATGGCTTCGACCGACGGGCGCTGCCGGAGTTTCGGTGAAGGTGGCGACGGTTATGTGCCCGCTGAGGGCGTAGGGGCGGTGCTGCTGAAGCCGTTGGGGAAAGCGGTGGCGGATGGCGACCGGATTTACGGCGTGATTCGGGGGAGTGCAGTCAATCACGGCGGGCGGAGCAACGGATATTCCGTGCCGGACCTGAATGCGCAAGCCGCGCTGATCCAGGAGGCACTGGCGTGCAGCGCGATGCAGCCGGAATCCGTCAACTACCTTGAGGCGCACGGGACGGGTACGGCGCTGGGCGATCCGGTGGAGGTTGCGGGATTGGCTAAGGCGTTTGGAGGCGGCGAGACACGGCGAGCCGCGTGTCCGATGGGATCGCTGAAATCTTCGATTGGACATCTCGAAGCGGCTGCTGGCGTTGGCGCGCTGACGAAGGTGCTGCTGCAAATGAGGCACGGGCAGATTGCCCCTTCGATTCACGCGGATTTGCTCAATGCGAAGATCGATTTTAGAGGGACTCATTTCTTCGTGCAGCGCCAGTTGCGAGCGTGGGAAAGCCGACTAAAGCGGGCCGGCATCAGTTCCTTCGGAGTCGGTGGGTCCAACGCACATCTGGTGGTGGACGAATGGCACTCGGGCGCAGCAAGCGGGCGTACGGAGGCTAACGGACCGGAGTTGATCGTGCTCTCGGCGAAGAATCCGGAGCGGCTGCGGGAGGCCGCCCGACGGCTGGAGGAGTTTCTGGGAAAGAACTCTGACACCGACTTGCGGAACCTGGCGTGGACGCTGCAAGTGGGACGCGAGGCTCTGGAGCAGCGATTGGCGATGATCAGCCACAGCGTTGCGGAACTTCGAGAGCAACTGCGAGCGTATCAGACCGGGGCGAGGCCTGGAGATTCGTGGATAGGCTTTGTGCGCGGCGCATCCATGATGACCGATGACGCGGTTTCGGAGAACGCGCGAAAGCAGCACGCGCGGTTGTTGTCGGAAGGCCGTTTGGGGGAAGTAGCCGAGCTGTGGGTGGATGGCGTTGAAATTGCGTGGGAAGATTCAGGGCGCGACCCCGGCAGAATCGTAACCCTGCCGAGCTACCCATTCGCGAAAGAGCGGTACTGGCTGCCGACAAAGCAACCGAGGACAGCCGCGAGTCCACGGATAGCACCGCGACCGTTTGGACCGCTCCTGGATTCGTTCGAGAAGACGGAAAAGGGCGCGGTTTTCCAGAAGACCTTCCGGCTGACGGATCGTGTCTGGACCGAACATCGCGTGGCCGAGGGACCGCTGCTGCCGGGAGCGGCCATTATCCAGATGGCGCGAGACGCGTGGCGGGTCATATCTCCAGAGCATTCGGACTGCACGATCAAGCATGTGGTGTGGCTGCAACCGATGAGAAGCGAGAGCGACGAACTCGCCCTCAAGCTGACGTTCGAACGAGCCGGCGAGCAGTACAGCTTCACGGTGCGCGGGGCGACGAATGGCTTGCTCCATGCACAAGGAAAGTTGTTGCGGGCGGCTTCCCTGGAGATGGAGCGAATCGATTTGAAGGCGATTCGCGCGCGGACCGAGCCATCGGCCGACCTGGCACAGATCTACAGGCAGTTTGCGGGCGCGGGGCTCAAACTGGGGCCACTCTTCCAGATGATCCAAAGCATGCGCGGCGGCGCGAGCGAAGCGCTGGCGGACGTGTGCGTGCCTTCGGCGGCGGCTGATGAAAGCTGGGCGGTGCTGGCACTCGATAGCGCGATTCAGTCCGCCATCGGAATTGCGCGGAAAACCCAGAACGGCCTGCATCTGCCGTTCTCGGTCGATGAGGTGAGCGTGTTCGGGGATGTGGCGACGGCGGCTCATGTGCATGTTGCCCTGCTGAGCGACGCGGGCAATGTGCGCAAATTCGATATTCGATTGACGGACCGCGAGGGACTCGTTCGCGCGCGCTTCTCGAAGATCGTCTCGCGCATGACGTCACTGGGAGAACCGTCAGCGGAAACTCCGGCGGCGGAGCTTTGTTATTTCGAGCCGTATTGGGCACCTGAGGCACTGGACGTTACAGAGGGCATTTCTTCGGATCTATTTTTACTGGGCGATGCGTTAGCGGAGGAGATCCGCGCACGAGTGCCGAAAGGAGAGTCGCGCGTCCGGGTAACGATGGTGAAAAACCTCTCGTCGTGGCCGGAGGCTCTGAAGAACTTGGCCAGCGATTCGAACGAGCCGATCACGGTGATCAACTCGTTGAATTGGGAGTATCGCAACGAACCGCAGGCGCACGCGGAAGCGAGCCTCGGCTCCGCCATGCTGGCCGTGCAAGAGTTGTTGCGAACCGCCCCGAAGCGACCGTTGCGCTGGATCGAGGCCGGGCAAAACGCGTCCGACGGAGAGAATCCGTTCGCGGGAATGCTTTCGGGGGTTGCGCGAACCTTGCGGCTTGAACATCCGAAGCATGCGTGCAAAACGGTGCGGTTCCGCGCTGGCACTTCGCCGGAGACGGCGGCGGAGACGCTCGTTGCCGAGGCGAACCAAGCACCCGAGGCCTGGAGCCCGTGCGTGTTCTGGAACGGGGAGCGCCTGGTGCAGCGCTTGAGGAGCATCTCGGTAAGTCCTGCGGCCCGAGCCGCACTCCGGCCGGGAGGCACCTATCTGATTGCGGGGGGGCTGGGAGGGCTGGGATGGATTTTCGCGAGAGAGTTTGCGTCGCGATGCGCCGTGAACCTGGTTCTCGCGGGGCGGCGGACGCTGGATGAACTGGGCGCGGCGAAGCTGGAGGCATTGCGCCAGATGGGAGCCAAGGCGAGCTATCGGCCGGTGGATTTGTCGAACGCCGGCTCCGTGCGGGCCTTGATCGACGAAGTTCACACCGAGTTTGGGCCGCTGCACGGTGTGGTGCAGAGCGCGGGGGTAATCGAGGATGCGATGATCGCCCGCAAGCAGCATGACTCGTGGAAACGCGTGCTGGCACCCAAGGTGCAAGGCTCGATCCACCTCGATCAGGCGACTGCGACGGAGCCGCTCGACTGGTTTGTCATGTTTTCATCGCTGAGCGCAGTGGCGGGGAACATCGGCCAAGCGGATTACGCGGCGGCAAACGCATTTCAAGATTCGCTGGCGGAAGCGCGGGAAGCGCATCGAAGGCTCGGCTTGCGGCGCGGGCTGACCTTGTCCATCAACTGGCCGTGGTGGGAGGAAGGCGGAATGAGCCTAACCGTGGGGGCCCGCGAAAGCCTGGCGCGGAAATTCGGGTTACATTCCCTGCCCTCGGCCGATGGCATCCAGGTGTTTTTCGATGGCGTGGCGTCGGGCAAGACGCGACTGGCCGTGGCGCGGGGCAAACGGGAATTACTGGAGCGCTGGCTTGGTGTGGAGCCAAGAGAAACGCAGCCGGTGGTGGTGCGAACGTCCGGGCGAGACGCCCGAACGGAACAGGCGGGGGCGCCTGTTCCACCCAAGGCATCGGTGAAGGCTGAGGGAAACGGAGTGCCGACCACCCGTGCGAACGACATCCTGGAGAAGTTGATTTCGATCACGGCGGACGTGCTGAAGCTGCGCCCGAGCGACCTCGATCCCGAAAACGACTTGCGCGAATATGGCGTCGATTCGGTGAGCCTCATGACCATCGTGGGCAAGATCGAGGAAGCCTGGGGCATCGTGCTGGAGCCTTCGGCGCTGACGGAGCATCCCACGCTCGCGAGGCTTACAAAGCATCTGGCGAGCGAGCTGCCGGAGTTGCCACGAGAAGATCGCACGACGCACAATGGACATCACACCGGAGCGGGAAACGGGACGATTCACTTCGCCGACACGAACGGCCACGCCGCGAAGCTCAACGGCTTTCACGTTCAAGAGAACGGCGTTGCTCATGCTTCCAACGGGGCCGCGCATCGAAATGGCGAGCGCCATCGCGCAGAACCAGTTGCCGTGATCGGGGCGTGTGGGCGGTTCGCGGGGGCAGCGTCGCTCGAACGATTCTGGGCGCGGCTGCGAGCCGGAGAGGATTTCATCACCGAAGCTCCGCCCGAGGCGTGGCGGCGCGATTTGACGGCGGGACCACACGGGCTAAACGGCCGCGGGACCACGCACCTGGCGGGAAGCTTTCTCGAAGGAGTCGATTTGTTCGATCCGGGTTACTTCGGCATTCGAGAGGCGGATGCTTCCGGGATCGACCCGCAGCAGCGGCTGGCGCTGGAACTCGCGCAGGAATTGCTGGATCGCGCGGGCTACACGCGGGAGGAGATCAAAGGAAGACGGGTGGCGGTGATGCTCGGCGCGGGCCAGAGCGACTATGTGCCGAACCGGACTTCATTGTGGCCGGAGGGAAAGCATGCGCAGATCATCGTCAACCAACTCTCCAACATGGTGGCGGCCCGGATTTCGGACTTCTACCATTGGCGGGGGCCGTCGTGGACAGTGGATACTGCGTGCTCGGCCTCGCTCGTGGCGATTCATCAAGCGTGCCAGAGTTTGCGTCACGGGGAGGCGGAGATGGCAATGGCGGGCGGGGTGCAACTGCTTCTCGATGCCAGCTACTTTGCCGGATTCCAAGATGCGGGCGTGCTTTCGCCGAGCGGCCGGTGCGCCGTCTTCGACAAGCGCGCGGATGGAATGGTGCTGGGTGAAGGCGCCGGGCTGGTGCTGCTGAAGCGGTTCCCAGATGCATTGCGGGACGGCGACCAGATTCTGGGGGTGATCGCCGGTTCGGCCGTCAACAACGACGGCCATACAATGGGCCTGACGACACCGAGCCTGGAGGCGCAGGAGCAAGTGATCGCGGCAGCTTTGCAAAACGCGGGGGTCGATCCCGCGACCATCGGGTATCTGGAAGCACACGGCACGGGGACGGCTTTAGGCGATCCCATCGAGATCAAGGCAGCCACGCAGGTGTATCGAAAATTTACGGATGGGAAGCAGTTTTGCGGTGTAGGATCGCTGAAATCGAACCTGGGGCATCTGCTCCGGGCGGCGGGGGTGGCAAGCTTTCTAAAGGTACTTGGCGCCTTCCAAGGCCGAATCCTGTTTCCGACATTGCATTGCGAAGAGCCGCATCCGCGGTTCCGCTTCGAGGACTCGCCCTTCTACCCGGTGACCAAGGCCGCAGAGTGGGCGCGGAAGAGCGGCCCGCGGCGCGCGGGGCTGTCGTCGTTCGGTTTTGGCGGGACGAATTGCCACATGATCGTCGAGGAATTCGAGCCTGCTGCAGTCGGTTATCAAAGGAAGCGCAGCGCCAAACCAGCCACAACTTTCCAGCGGAAGCGCTACTGGCTTGGCGAGCCAGCGAACGAACGAAACGAGCACGCCGCGCCCGAAGATCCGCTGCGGCAGGCATTGCGACAATTGAAACGGGGCGAGATCTCGGTTCAGGAAGCGCACTCTCGAATCGGCTGACGCTATGCATTCCAACGGGAACCATCTGGAAATCGAGCAGCTCCTGGCGCAAGTGGCGGAGCAGCGAATGACGGAGGAGGAGGCCTATCGCCGCATCGTGCAGATTCGCGGTGCAGCGACAACAACGGATCTCCCGGGCTCGATTCAGCGCTTCCTGGCCGAGCGCGTGGCCCCCATGCTGGAATGCACGCCGGAAGCGGTGTCCGTGAATCGGCCGTTCCTTGAGTTGGGCGCCGACTCGTCGAAGCTGATCGGTGTCGTCGAACAAATCGAGAAAGAGGTCGGGATCGAATTGTATCCAACTCTGTTCTTCGAATATCAGAACATCCTCGAACTAAGCGGTTACCTGGAGAAGGAGCATGGGGAGAAGTTTACGGCGTTCTTTGCGCGCCGCGGGCCAGTGCCGGAACTCGTGGCACCGCGAATAGAAGCCAGCCCGGAAATTCGAAGCGAAGGAGCGCGCACGGAATGGGCCGAGCCGGTGCCGATCGTGGAAGAGCCGGGCGAATCCAAAACGAAGACGAAGGACATCGCGGTGATCGGGATGGCGGGGCGCTTCGCGCAATCGCCAAACTTGCGAACGTTCTGGCGGCATCTGCGCGACCGGACGAACCTCATCACCGAAGTGCCGCAGGATCATTGGGATTACCGGCCGTGGTTCGACCCGACGCCGCAGAGGCCGGACCGGACTTATTGCAAGTGGGGCAGCTTTCTTCCGGACGTGGACAAGTTCGACCCCCTGTTTTTTCACATCTCGCCTCCGGAAGCGGACTTCACGGACCCGCAGTTGAGGATGCTGTTGGAAGTGATGTACGAGACGGTGGAGGACGCGGGATACGGCCGCAAGATTTGGGGCAGCAATACCGGGTTGTATGTGGGCGTGTGCTTCCGGGAGTACTGGGACGAGATCGTGCGATTGGGCGTGCCGATTTCAGGCATGGCGGGCGTAAGCAGTGCGCTGTCGTTCGTGGCCAACCGGCCTTCGTATTTCTTCGATCTGCGGGGGCCGAGCATTCCGGTGGATGACGCGTGCAGTTCGTCGCTGGTGGCGCTGCACCTTGCCTGCCGGGCGTTGCAGGCGGGCGATTGCGAAATGGCCTTCGCGGCAGGAACGAACTTGCTGCTGAGCCCGCTGCATTACGTTTATTTCTCGGCTATTGGGGCTTTGTCCCCGACGGGACGCTGTCATACGTTCGATGCCTCGGCGGATGGCTATGTGCCGGGGGAAGGAATCGCGGCGTTGCTGCTGAAGCCGCTCGAAGCCGCGTTGCGAGATGGGGATCAGATTCACGCCGTGATCAAGGGCTCCGCCCTCAATCACGGAGGACGCGCGAATAATCCGACGTCGCCGAGGACTCTGCTGCAAACGGCGGTGGTGCAACGCGCGTGGAAGGATGCGGGGATTTCGCCGGAGACGCTGGGCTATATCGAGGCGCACGGGACGGGAACGCTGATTGGCGATCCGGTCGAGACCGAGGCGCTCAAGAAGGCGTTCAAGCCGTTCACGGACAAGAAGGGCACCTGCGCCATCGGATCGGTGAAAGCGAACATCGGCCACACGGAAGGAACAGCAGGAGTGGCGGGCGTGATCAAGGCGATCCTGTGCATGAAGCACGGGTTTATTCCCGCCATGCCACATTTCCAGGAACTTAATCCGTATATCAAATTGGAGAACTCTCCGCTCTATGTGAACCGGGAGGGCCGGGAGTGGCCGGACCCTGTGAGCCACCCGCGCCGGGCCGGGATCAGCGCTTTTGCGATGGGCGGCGCGTACGCGCATGTGGTGGTGGAGGAGTATCCCGGCGCAAGAAAAAGAGCGAGCGAGGCGAGACCGGGTCTTTTCGTTTTGTCGGCGACATCGCCGGATCGGCTGCGCGCTTATGCGAAACGATTCGAGGAGTATTTGAGGAACGAAGCGCCGGACATCTCGCTGGCTGAGTTCTGCTTCTCACTTCAAACAGGACGCCAGCACCACGAGCATCGATTGGCGATCGCCGGCCAAAGCCTCGAAGAAATTACAGAACTGCTGCGACACTTCGATGCCGGAAAGGCCGATGAGCGAATCGTCGTGGGGCGGGCTGCCGAAGACAAACCTTCGGAAGCCTTGCTCGCGCCGGATGCTTCCCTGGATGGGCTGCAGCAGGGAGGCCGCGCATGGGTGGAGGGCAAGAGCATCGATTGGGGCAAACTGCACGAAAGCAGCGCACGAGTTGTTTCCTTGCCGACCTATCCGTTCGAACGACGGCGGCACTGGTTCCCGGCAGTTGAGGACCGACGCAAACCAACGGAGCACGCGAAGCAGAAAAGATCCGAATTGTGTTTTAGCGGAAGCGAATCGTTGTTGAAGGATCATCGCGTCTTTGGAGCCAAGGTTCTTCCCGGCGTGACGCAACTCCGGATGGTCATCGAAGAAGCCAATCGGCTGGGCTTGGGTGAAGCCGGAACGTTGGGCGACGTTCTCTGGAGGCTTCCGGGAACAGTCGACGATGGTGGAGCGGCGTTCCACATCGATTTCCAGGATGGCAACTGGTCGCTGAAGAGTCAGAAAGGGGAGCACTCGACGGGGCGATGGGAGCGCGACGAAAGCCGACGAACAGCGAGCGAACCCGTTTCGGAGATTCAGGCCCGGTTGCGGGCCGGCATGACCTCGGAAGAACTGTACCGGCGATTCAGCGCCATCGGGATCGAGTACGGCAAGACATTCCGCATCGTGCGCGAAACGTGGAGTGCGCCCACCGAAGCGTTGATTCGCTTCGAATTGCCCTCTTCCTCGGAAGGCACCGACGCCGCACTCGATGCGTTGTTCCAAGCGATTCTGCCACTCTATCGCGAGCCGCTGGCTCGTGGAAGCGCCATGGTGCCATTTTCGGTGAAAAGCGCGTGGATCGTGCCGAACCTGCCGACGTCTGGCTACGTTCATGTGCGGACGGAGGAAGCGCCGGCTTCAGGGCGCGACGCGGCCGTCAGCGCGCAATTGCTGGGGATGGATGGCTCGCTGGCGGCGGACTTTCAGGAGATTGTCCTCAAGCCGGTCAAAGCACCGGCAAACGCCGCGAAGGCACTTTCCGTGCCTTGTTTCATTCCCCGTTGGGCCATTCGTGGAGACGCGGCGGAGGCCCCCCCTTCACGAAGCGGGAGCATCCTGGTGTTTCGAAATGCCTACGACGGTGGGTTTTCGGACGAGCTGGAACGCGAGACCGCTGGGCGTCACGTCGTGCAGATTCATCTGGGGCGCAAGTACGAGAAGCTCTCGAAGAACCGCATGGCTATCGATGCGAGCAGCCGCCTGGACTTCGAGCGTGTGCTGACTGAGGCGGCGGACGTTTCGGAGGTCTATTTTCTTGGAGGCATGCCGACCGACGGGATCGCTGGGAGGGAATCGTTGTCCGAGGTGTATCGAACCGGCGTGCTGGCATTGCTGCGTCTATGCCAGATCCTCGATCAGGAGCGGAAGATTGGCCTCAAGGTTATCACGCAGAATGCGCACTCGGTGACTGGAGAAGAAGCCGCGTTGCGTCCGGAGGGCGCTTTGGTGGCCGGCCTTGCCAAAGCTGCCGCGCACGAGCATCCGCGATGGCGGGTCTCGTGCATCGACGTGGATAAATTCGACGGGCCGAGCGTTCGACTGGTGGAACTGGAATCGAACCTTGAGGCAGCGGTGAGGGGCGGGTTGCGGCATGTGCGAGAATTGCATCCGATCGAGCTTCCGGCAACGCGCTCATCGACTCTCTTTCGCGCGGGCGGGCGGTATCTGATTGCGGGCGGTCGAGGCGGTTTGGGTTTTGCGCTGGCAAAGCGTCTGCATCGAGAATTCCAGGCCAAGTGCTTCTTGTTGGGACGAAGTGCGCTTTCGGAAGATCAACGCCGCGAAGTGCGAGAGCTTGGCGCGGAGTACTTTCAAGCCGATCTCGGGGACAAGGAACACGTTCAACGCATCGTTACTCATATCCGAGAACATTCTGGAGCCATTCACGGCGTGATTCATTCCGCGTTGACTCTGTCGGACCGATCAGTTCGGGCGATGGGAGACGATGATTTCCTGTCTGTATTGAGGTCGAAAGTAGAGGGAACCCTTGCGTTAGACCGAGCCTTGCGCGATAAGCCGCTCGATTTCTGCCTTTATTTCTCGTCGCTGAATTCGCTGATCGCCAACGCAGGCCAGAGCAACTACGTGGCGGGCTGTGCCTTTCAGGATGCATTCGCGGAACAGCTTCGACGGGAAGTCCCCTACCCGGTGATCACCGTGAATTGGGGATTGTGGGGCGAGGTCGGGATCATGGCGCGGAGCGGGATGATCGACCGGCTGGAAACACTGGGCGTGCATCCGATTGGCGTCGACGAAGGGATGGCTTGCCTGGAGGCCGCTCTGGAAAGCCGCCTGCCGCAAGTGGTCGCGGCCAAGATTGATCCCGAAGTTTTGAAGTCCAGCAGCGTGGTGCTGGGCGGGCGGGCGAAATGCCTTCCGGCGGGGTCGCAGGCCGACACGAGCGGGATTCGGGCGGCCTGCGACGTCGAATGGAAACGACTTGAGGCTACACTTTCGGAAGTGCCTAATTCCCTTGCACGGCTGAACAGGCGTTGCGCGGCCGAACTTCTGGAGGCGATTGTGCCCCCAGGACAAGCGTGGTCGAGTGTTCGATTCGGCCCGAAGCCTGCCGCAGATTGGTTACCCAAGTACGGAAGGCTCTGGACGGCGGCACTCCGAGCGCTCGAGGCGCATGGGCTGATTGCGCAGGACGGAGACGGCCATCGCATCGCCGTGGAGCAAGATGAATTGGCGAGGCCGAAGGGTCCCGAGGAAAGCTTCCCGGGATTCGAGGCGCACGCCACTTTGGCGCATCTTTGCCTGGAGCATTTCCGAAAGATCGTGACGGGCCAGATCCAGGCCACCGAAGTGATGTTCCCCGATTCTTCGATGGCGCTCGTGGAGCCGATCTACGCTGGCAACTCAATTGCGGACGCGTGCAATCGGATCGTGGCGAAGAGTGTAGCGGCATCGATCATCGGGCCCCTTTCGAACGAATCAACGCAACGCGTTCGAATTCTCGAAATTGGCTCGGGGACGGGCGGGACGACCCGGTTCGTGGGCGAAGTCTTAACCCGGCTGCTGAGAGACCGAAATATCGCTCCGGGCAAGCTCGAATATTGTTACACGGATGTTTCGGACAGCTTCATCCAACATGGGAAGCAAGAATTTGGAGCCGAGTGGCCCTTCTTGAAATTCCAGACTCTGGACATCGAGCGGAGCATCGAGGCGCAGGGCCTCGAACTCAACTCATGCGACATCGTGATTGCCTCCAACGTGCTGCATGCGACCCGCGCGATCGACCAAACATTGGCGCAGGTCAAACAACTGCTGAAACGGAATGGCGTATTGATTCTGAACGAGCTGACGGAAGTCTCGTGCTTTGCGACGGTCACCTTCGGGCTGCTGGATGGATGGTGGTTGTTTGACGATTCCGAATTCCGATTGCCGGGATCGCCTCTGCTGAACGTCGTGGCTTGGCAGCAGCGGCTTCGGGCTGCTGGGTTCGACACGCCCTGTGTCCTGGCCCATGTCGATTCCCGGCAGACGGTGATAATGGCATCAAGCGACGGCGTTGTGGCCGCAGATGAACCGCAGACCAGAAACCCGGAGGTCTTGCGGCCCATGGAATCGCCACGAACTGGCCGCGCCGCCAGCGGGAACATGCTGGGCCTCGTACAACAGCAAATTGCGGCGACCCTGCGACTGCGGCCGGAGGAGATCAATATCCGCAAGCGGTTCTCCGAATATGGAATCGATTCGATCCTTTCGGTCGACCTGATCAACCGATTGAACAAAGCGCTCGGCTTGAGCCTGCGGACGACCGTGCTATTCGATTATTCGAGCGCTGCAGAGTTGGCGAGCCACCTGGATCAATTGGCTCCGGCGAGCCCACTCGCTCGAACGACGCCGACGCCGGAGACAACGAGAATTCTAGAAAGGGCCTCGGCGGCACCGAGTGAAGGGGAGGCGCTGGCGGCCGTGATCACAGGGCCGGGAGGAATCGACGATCTGCAGATCCAGCGCATACCGATTCGTCCGCCAGGCGCGCGTGAAATTCGGATTCGCATCCGCGCCTTCTCCCTGAATTTCGGCGATTGGCTGTGCGTCCGCGGGTTGTATCCGAGCATGCCGGAGTACCCGTTCACGCCGGGCTTCGAAGTCTCGGGCGAGATCGAGGAGGTCGGGCACGAGGTAACGCGGTTCCAGTTCGGGGATTGCGTGGTCGCCCTGACAGGGCCGTCCTTTGGTGGACACGCGGAAGTGATCAACGTCGACGAGCGGCTGGCAGTGCTGAAGCCGGACGATGTTTCGTTCGAGCACGGGGCAGCGTATCCGGTCGTCTTTCTCACGGCGCAAATGGCGGCGGAACGGGCGCGCATCCGTGCGGGCGAAAGTGTGCTGATCCAAACCGCGGCGGGAGGAACGGGGCTGATGCTGGTGCAACTCGCGCAAGAAGCCGGAGCACGCATATTCGCGACCGCCGGGCACTCGGAAAAACTGGAGTATCTGAAAAGCCTCGGCGTCGAGGAGACGATCAATTACCGCACGCAGGACTTCGCAACGGAAATTCTCCGGCGGACGAACGGGCGCGGGGTGGATGTCGTGTTTAACACTCTCGCTGGAGACGCCATCCAAAAGGGCCTGGACGTGCTCGCGCCGAACGGACGGTACGTGGAGATAGCACTGACTGGATTGAAGGCCGCCGGGTCGTTGGATTTCTCGCGGCTCACGCGCAATCAGACGTTCGGTTCGGTGAACCTCTTCGACGCACTGCGCGCGAACATGGACGAGGCACCGGCTCTGCTGGAGGCAATGATGCAGCGGCTGCGCGAAGGCCGGATTCGGCCCAAGCTGGCGCACCTGTTCGAATTCGGCGAGTTGAAAGAGGCTTACCGCGCGCTGGAAAGTCGCTCCAATATTGGAAAGATCATGGTGCGCGGGCCGGAACGGACACGCCGGGCAATCAAGGAGAGAACGACGGGGAAGATCGCGATTGTCGGGATGGCCGGACGCTTCCCCGGCGCAAAGAACCTCGAAGCGTTTTGGCAGAATCTGGCGGCCGGGCGGAGCGCGATCACGGAAATTCCGGCCGAGCGCTGGCCGATCGAAGGCTTTTACGATTCCAATCCGGCGGCACCGGGACGAAGTGTATGTAAATGGGGCGGGTTCCTGGACAAGATTGATCGATTCGATCCATTGTTCTTCAACATCTCCGGGCGTGAAGCCGAGCGGATGGATCCGCAGCAACGGCTGTTCCTAGAAACCGCATGGCACACCCTCGAAGACGCGGGTTACCCTGCAAATCGTTTGAACGAGGCTCGTTGCGGATTATTTGTCGGTGCGGCAGGTGGGGATTATTACCTGAAACTGAAGGAATCGGGCGTGGCTCCCGATGGGTACGTATTTACCGGGAACCAACCTTCGATTCTGGCGGCGCGTCTGGCGTATCACTTGAACTTGAAGGGGCCGGCGATGGCGGTGGACACGGCGTGCTCTTCCTCGCTGGTCGCGATTCATCTGGCCTGTCAGGCAATTTGCCAGGGCGAGATCGAGATGGCGCTGGCCGGCGGCGTATTCATCAACACCACACCCGATTTTCACTTGCTGTGCAGCAAGGCCGGAATGCTGTCCCCGAACGGGGCTTGCCGGACCTTCGACGATGCAGCGGATGGGTTTGTGCCGGGCGAGGCGGTCGGAGCGGTGTTGCTGAAACCGCTTGAGAAAGCTCTGGCGGATGGAGACAATATTCATGGAGTCATTTTGGGTTCGGGGCTCAACCAGGATGGCCGAACGAACGGGATTACGGCCCCCAGCGCGGTCTCGCAGACCAGCCTGGAACTGGAGGTATATCGAAAGGCGGGCATCGATCCAGCGACGATCAGCTATGTGGAAGCGCATGGCACCGGCACGAAACTCGGCGACCCAATCGAGATCGAAGCGCTGGCGAATGCGTTCCGAAAAACGACGCAGCGAACGGGGTTCTGCGACATCGGCTCGGTCAAAACCAACATCGGGCACGCGGCGACCGCGGCGGGAATCGCAAGCCTCCTGAAAGTACTCCTGGGCTTGCAGCATGAACACATTCCGCCTTCGCTGAATTTTGCCACCGAGAATCGCCAGCTTCGGCTGGAAGAGACTCCCTTCAAAGTGAGTCGGAGTTTAAGAGCATGGGAGCGTTCCGCGAGCCGACCGCGACGAGCCGCCATCAGTTCATTTGGGTTTAGTGGAACCAATTGCCACCTTGTAATCGAAGAGGCGCCAACGCGGAGACCTGCGCCAGCCGTATCGAGAGGCCCTGCGGTGGTGGTTGTGTCCGGCAAGACCGAGGAGGCGCTGGCGGCCCGCGTCCGAGAATTACAGGAGTGGCTGAAGACGCACCCCGCAACCGAAGTGACCGATGTGGCTTACTCGCTGGCTTGCTGCCGCGACCATTTCGAGCACCGGGTGGCCATCCTAGCTGATGATCTTGCGGAACTCGCGAAGAAATTGGGAGATCTCGGCCGGATGACAAGCAGGGGCGCATCGAGCGAACCGAGCGATACGAATTCTGCGCAGGTGGCAAGGGCGTTGAGGGAGATGACGACACCGGGTGCGAAGCGTGAGGCCCTAGGAGCCCTAAGTGGCTTGTATGTCCGCGGCGCGGATGTCCCTTGGGAGCGCTTGTATTCCGACAGGAAACGGAACCGCATCGTTTTGCCGGGCTACCCATTTGCCGACGAGCGTTACTGGATTCCGAATGACTCGGGCGAGAACAAGTCAGGTGTAACGACGCCACCGAGCGTCGATTCCAGAAAATCAAGCGTTCCATTGTCTGGCGATGAAGATTATCTGCGGGACCACGTCATCGCGGGCGACCGCATTCTGCCGGCGGTGGTTTACCTGGAATGGACTCGCAAGGTTATCGCGCCGGGCTCACGCTTGACGAACTGCGTATGGCTTCAGCCTTTTCACGCACAAACCGCAGATGTGGCGGCGTCCTTGGACATCGCGATTTCTGGCGGCGACATTGCGATTACCTCCGCTCAGGGTTGCCATTTTCAGGCGACCGCACAGTCTACGGGGACTAGCTCGCCAGTCATTGCAGATTTAGCACTTGAAGCGATTAAGGCGCGGTGCCCGAACCGTCTCGGTCGAAACGAACTTTATGGCCTATTCGCCGAGCGCGAGATCGTTTATGGACCGAGTTTCCGTAGTGTCCAAGAAGTCTGGTGCAGCGAGCGGGAAGCGGTGGCATTCTTGGTTCTGGCGGACATCGAGACCCAAGACACAGCCGCCGGTTGGCCGCCTGGTTTGCTGGATGGCGCGCTGCAATCGGCGATGGCACTCATGCGGCGACACTTGCCTGCGCGGGGCGGAGCATTCGTACCGTATGGGTTGGAATCGCTGGAATTCCCGGTTAATCGGCTGCCGTCGCGGCTGACGGTTCACACGCGACTTACCGAGCAAACGGAAAATCGGTTCAAGTTCGATCTTTCGATTGGCGACGAAGCCGGGCGAGGTCTGCTGGCGTTGCGAGGATTCGGAGTCAAAGCATTGTCAAATGAAGTTCCGGCAGTGCCTGCGACGACGTCGGCGGGCACAATCGCCATGCCCGAATTTCAGACCCACGCCGAGGAATTCCTGCGCCAAATCCTGGCCAAGGAGTTGCGCATCGAACCACGCACGATCCGACCGACCGACCCGTTTGAGAAATTCGGGATCGACTCGATCATGGTGAACGAGTTCAATATTCTGCTTGAGAAGACCTTCGGGCCAATCTCAAAGACGATCTTTTTTGAGTGTAAGAATCTTCGCGAGCTGGCGGCTCATTTTATCGAACACCACCCGTCGACGCTGAGGGCACGGTTGCCTGACATCGATAGCCGTTTGAAGGGCGCTCCGGTTTCCGTCCCGCGCCAAGTGGCCACTCCAGAACGGAATGAATTTGCCGGTGCGAACGCAATCGACGGGCCGTCGCGGGTGAAGGACGAGGACATCGCGATTATTGGGATGGCGGGACGGTTTCCGAAAGCGCGGAACGTGAATGAGTTCTGGGAGAACTTGCGCGCAGGCCGAGATTGCACTTCGGAGATTCCGGCGGAGCGTTGGGACCAATCGCGCTGGTTCGATCCTGATCCGAAACAGGAAGGAAAATGTTACACGCGATGGGGGGCGTTCATCGACGATTTCGATCAGTTCGATCCTCTCTTTTTCAAGATCTCACCGCAGGAAGCGGAACTGATGGATCCACAGGAGCGTCATTTCCTGGAGATTGCGTATTTAACGATGGCGGATGCCGGGTACACCCCCGAATCCTTGCGACAGGCCAGTGCATCGACTCGCGGCAAGGATATCGGAGTATTCGTGGGAGTAATGTGGGGGGATTATCAGTTGTATGGTGGAGCCGAGTCCTTTGCCGAATCGCCGCTGCCTTGGTCGGCGTATTGGTCCATCGCAAACCGCGTTTCCTACACTTTCGATTTTCAAGGCCCAAGTCTGGCGATCGACTCGGCCTGCTCTTCATCGTTGACGGCCATTCACCTCGCCTGCGAGAGCCTGCATCGGGGTCAATGCCGAACCGCGCTGGCGGGGGGCGTGAACCTCTCCCTCCACCCGAACAAGTATCGCCAACTGTGCCAGATGAAGTTCGCCTCCACCGACGGCAAGTGCCGCAGCTTTGGTGCGGGCGGCGACGGTTACGTGCCGGGGGAAGGGGTCGGGGCCGTGTTGCTAAAACCGCTCTCTCAAGCCGTTCGCGATGGCGATCACATTTACGGTGTGATCAAGGCCACGGGTGTGAATCATGGCGGGAAGACGAACGGGTATAGCGTGCCCAATCCGCGTGCGCAGGCGAATTTGATCGCGGATGTGATCGAGCGCTCGGGCGTGGCTCCAGAATCGATCGGTTACCTGGAGGCCCACGGGACGGGCACTTCGCTGGGCGATCCTATTGAAGTCACCGGCTTGACCAAGGCATTTGCAGAATTCACGCCGGAGCGAGGGTTTTGCGCGCTTGGATCGGCCAAGTCGAATATCGGCCATCTTGAAGCGGCGGCCGGCATCGCCGCGACGATCAAGGTGCTGCTGCAGATGAAGCATCGACAGTTGGCGCCGTCGCTGCATTCCGAGACGGTCAACCCGAATATCCGATTCGAGGAGACTCCATTTCGATTGCAGCGTGCGCTGGCAGTTTGGGCGAGTCCGACTGGCAATGGCCAGGCAGACCGACGCACTGCAGGAGTCAGCTCATTTGGAGCCGGCGGCGCCAATGCGCATTTGATCATTGAAGAATTCCAAGAGACCAGGCCGGTCACACCTCGCCACCCGCAGGAATTGGTCGTGCTTTCGGCGCTAACAGAACAGCAATTAAAAGAAGCAGCCGAAACGTTGCGCGAGGCGCTGAGCGGTCAGAACCATCTGCCCGTGGATCGAATCGCGTGGACCCTGCAAGATGGGCGTGAATCGATGCCGGTGCGGCTGGCGTTTTGTGCCAGGGATACCACCGAATGCTCCGACAAATTGGCTCGATTCGCAGCGGACGACTTCGCGAACGACATTTGGACGCGGCTCGACCCGACGGAGCCGAATGTAGAGACCGGCCCCGAGGAGGTATCTTACATCGAGAACCTGTGCCGCAATCGCAGGCTGGATAAGCTGGCGGCGTGCTGGCTGGCGGGCCACCGAATCGAATGGGCCAAATTGCATGGTGAAAAGGTGCGGCCAGTTCGCTTGCCATTGCCCGCAACACCCTTCGCTCGGCAGCGCTATTGGATAGCGAAGCCGGTTTCGCCGCGGGAGCCGACAGAACGAATCGCCGATGAACTGTTCTACGCCACGCGTTGGGAACACTCGCCGGCCACTCAGACGGTTCCTTCGAACAGTTCGACTCAGCGCCACATACTCGTCTTCGACACGACCGATGCCATCGGCACGAGTTGGGCCACAGCACTGGCTGGCGAGGGCGAGCAGTTGCAGATAACTCGCATCGTGGCGAGCAGTTCCGATCCTGCGGGATGCGACGCTAGCTTGAGCGTTCGACCAGGGTGCGAAGCGGACTACGATGACGTGATGCGCAAGCTCGCCGCAGCGGGAACTTCTCCGACGGACGTGCTGATGCTTTGGCCGTATCGCTCGCCGATGAACGGGCCGGACCAGTGTGCTGGGCTTGAGGCCGCTAAACGAACGGAACAGAGCGTACTCCCACTATTTCTACTGACCAAGGCTCTGCAATCCCATTTCTATTCGGATTCCATCAACCTCCTTGCCGTCTCGCGGAGCCAAGAAGGCGGCACCCATCCAATCGATGTGGCGATGGGCGGTTTCGCGGCATCGGCTCGGCGGGAACGTCCGCACCATCGCATTCGCACGCTCGCCATCGGCGAACCAGCACCGAGCCAAGCTGAACTCGACACGTTGCTCTGGAGCGAATTGAACCAGCCGGATGACGGAATCGAGGTACGGCGTGCCGGAGGGAACCGATCTCTGCGACGGGTGGTTACGAGCCCCTCAGGGGATTTAGATTCATCACCTGAGATTCGCAGGGGCGGTGTCTATTTGCTGACGGGCGGGCTGGGCGAACTTGGGATCGAATTTGCCCGCTACCTGGGGGAGGAGTTTTTGGCCCGGGTGATCCTCCTCGGAAGAAGTCCGTTGGACGCGCAACGCCAGGAGAAACTCGCTCAATTGGGCGAACAAGGCGTACTATATCTCGCTGCGGACATCAGCCGGGCAAATGAACTCGAGTCTGCGCTAAGTAAGGCCCGAGAGCGATTCGGCCCGATTCAAGGCGTGTTGCACCTGGCTTGCGTGGTCGAGGATGCACTGGTCTTTCGCAAGACCGTCGACAACTTTCGCCGCGTTCTGGCGCCCAAGGTGGACGGAACGTTGGCGCTCGATTGGGCGACGCGCAACGATCCGCTCGACTTTTTCGTGTCGTTCTCCTCGGCCGTCGCGCTCACCGGCAACGCCGGACAAACCGACTATGGAGCCGCGTGCCGTTTCCAGGATGCATTTGCAGAGACGCGCGACCAGCTTCGGGCAAAGGGACTTCGCTCGGGCCGTTCCATCAGCATCGGTTGGAGCCAGTGGGAGAAGGCCGGCCATTTTGCCTCGCGCGATTTTTTAAAGAGCATGGGCATAGAGCCATTGTCGTTGCGAAAGGGATGGCTCGCGCTGCAACGTAGTCTGCGCAGCTCTGAGAATTTCCACCTCGTCATCGATGGCGATCCAGGGCGGATTCGCGCGCTGTTGGGAATTCGGAACGACGTGGCTTCAGACAGAACTGAAGACGCCAAGCCAGCGTCGCCGCCAGTGCTCCACGCATTTAGCCAAACCGAGGCCGCGTTGAGCGAGTCAGAGCTCGACGCATTTCTCACGCAGTGGGCCGACCAAGCAACCCCGGAGGAACTGAGACTGGCCGAAGCGTTCGTGCCCGCGGCACCGCCCAACGGCCATGCTGCCGAGTCGTCAGTGATGGATGCCATCGAATCCGCTTTAAAAAACCGCTTGAAGCTGACGCTGTCCCCGGCGGATCGCCGAAAGCCGCTGACCGATTTCGGGCTGGATTCGATCAATGCGGTGAAGCTCGCGGATGACTTACAGAAGCAGCTCGGGGTCGAGGTCAATCCCAAGCTGTTCTGGGATTCGGCCAACGTGGAGGCGATGGCAGAAGCGCTGGCACAGCAGCGGCGCGGGAGGAAGGGCCAATGAATACCGCGGAACTCATCAACCTGCCGCTGGACAAGAAGCGCGAGCTCGTCGAGCGGCTTAAGCGAAACGGGCCGCCTTCGCCGGCACCCAAGCAGAATGGCAAGACTCATGTTTCCCTGAAGCCTGCCAACGCCGGGAGCGAAACACGCCCCCCGCGCAAGGCGGACCCGAAACCGCTTAAATTCAGCCTGCTCTTCTTTTCCGAAGAGAGTCAGGGCTCCACCAACGATCCGTATCGGCTCGTGCGCGAGTGCGCCAAGTTCGGCGACGAAAACGGCTTCAACGCCATCTGGGTGCCCGAACGCCACTTTCATCCGTTTGGGGCCATTTATCCGAATCCCGCAGTACTTTGCGCGCACTTGGCGGGTCTAACGAAGCACATCCGGCTGCGGGCCGGCAGCGTAGTTTTGCCGCTGGAAGATCCGATTCGCGTCGTCGAGGCCTGGGCCATGATCGACCATCTCTCTGGAGGGCGCGTCGATGTTTCCTTCGCCAGCGGATGGAATCCGAATGATTTCGTGCTTTCCCCGGATACGTTTAAAGAGCACAAGCGTGTCCTTTCCCAACGGGTCGAGGAAGTGCGCCGACTCTGGCGTGGTGAATCGATCCAACGGAACAACGGACGCAACGAAGCGTGCGAAATTCGCACCTATCCGAGGCCATGCCAGCCGGAGTTGCCCGTTTGGTTCACTGCAGCGACCAATCCCGCAACATTTGCCGAGGCGGGCCGCCTGGGATGCAACGTCCTGACGATGCTCTTCAGTTCCTCACTGGAAGAGCTGGGCCCGAAGATCGGCGAGTATCGACGCCAGCGTTTGGCCTCACAGCATTTTGACGATGGGACTGTCACGCTCATGCTTCACACGTTTCTCTCTTCAACGCTCGATCAAGTTCAGGCGAAGGTGCGGGAGCCGTTTCTCCGGTATATTCGCAGCTCGATCGATGTGCAGAAACAGGGCCAAAGCGCGCAATGGGACGAAGCTCAGCTTGATCGCATGGCCGGATTCGCCTACGAACGGTACTTCCGGACGGGCGCGCTCTTTGGAACACCGAGCGGTTGCGAACCAATTCTTGAGAAGGCGTGCGAAGCGGGCGTCAATGAGATCGCCTGCCAGCTCGATTTTGGAGTCGATGCCGACTCGGTGCTGGAGAATTTGGTGCATCTCAAGGCGTTGAAGGAGCGGCACGAACTGAGCGCTGCGCCCACGCGAATTGTTAATCCTGGCTGGGAAACCCCCGAGGCAGATTCCCGTTCTCCCGCATCTCTCGGGCGCGCGCAGGAAGACATCATTGCCATCGTCGGCATGAGCGGAAGATTTCCCGGTGCAGATAATCCCGAGGCACTTTGGGAGAATCTGATGGCCGGGCGTGACGCCATCAGCGACTGGCCAGCATCCCGGTGCAGTGGGGCGGCTTTACCCCAATTTCGAGGAGCTTTCCTGAAAGATATCGAGGGCTTCGATGCGAGCTTCTTTGGAATCTCCGAACGCGAGGCGGCGCTCATGGATCCTCACCAGAGACTCTTCCTCGAGACCGCTTGGACCGTGCTGGAAGATGCGAGGTACGCACCTGCCGAGCTGGCCGGACAGCGGATCGGAGTCTTCGCCGCGATGTACTCTCCGGAATACGGGCAGCGCGTTGGCGCGCATGTGGCGGCGGTGGACTCCGAACATTTACTGGGGCGGCTGAGCGTCATGGTCGCTAATCGCGTTTCGCATCTGCTCGATTTGCGCGGCCCAAGCGAAGTCATCGATACGGCCTGCTCAAGCTCACTCGTGGCGATACACCGAGCCATCCTGTCGATTCGTTCCGGCGAGTGCGACGCCGCGATCGCAGGCGGTGTGAGTTTGCTGCTTTCTCCGGTCAGCACCGAGTGGCTGGGCTCGGTGGAGATGCTCTCGCCCGACGGCGTCTGCCGTCCTTTCGACAAGGACGCGAATGGATTGGTGCGCGGTGAAGGAGTGGGCGCGGTTTTGCTCAAGCCGCTTCGCCGGGCAATCACAGACGGGGATCACATCTACGCGGTAGTCCGCGCCTCCGGAGTCAGCCACAATGGCCGCCGCGAAGGCGCGCTGGCAACGCCGAGCCTTTCCGGACAATCGGAGCTGCTGGTCGACACGTATCGGCGAAGCGAAGTCGATCCGGCGACCATTCGCTATATCGAAGCCCACGGCGCGGCTTCGAAGACCGGCGATTTTATCGAGTTCACCGCGTTCCGGCGCACCTTTAAGCGGCTGGCGGCAGCTTTGCCCGCGCGCTCGTGCGGCATCGGAACCATCAAGAGCAGCATCGGCGCTCTCGATGCGGCCGGGGGGATCGCCGGAGTGATCAAGATGCTGCTGGCGCTTAAGCATTCGGCCTGGCCGGCGATGCTTCATCATCGATCCGCGGCAGACGACCTCGACCTCCAGGGCAGTCCATTCTATTTCACCACCGAGACGGAGACGTGGAGCCCATCGCCCGCGAATGAACGCCCGCATCCGAGGCGCGGAGCCGTTCACGCATTTGGTTTGGGAGGCGCGAACGCTCACCTGGTGCTTGAGGAATTCATTGGTCCGCTGAAAGGCTCTTCCGGGAAACAGAGACGCGCGCCGTTGCCGCCGCGCAGCTTTTCGCGGAAACACTATCCCCTGCCCCATTCGCGATCTCAGACCCGCACCGGCCACCCATACAACGATCGGATGCGGATTGCCGATAGCGCGGTAGAGGTTCTCTCGCGACTTACAATCAGCGACCCATTTTTCGCCGACCATCGCGTGGGTGATCGACCGCTCCTTTCCGCCAGCATGATGTGCGAACTAGCGCGAGCGGGCGCGGAAGCGGCACATGGAACGCCAGTGCGGCGCCTGGACCAAATCGCATTCCTCCAACCATGCGAGGCCGGTGCGAGCGGCGTTGAAGTCGTCAGCGCCATCCATTCAGGCGTAAATTCGTGGCGGTTCGAAATCCATTCAAGAAGCGTATCCGGAGAAACTTTGCACGCAGAAGGGACCGCGGTTGGTGGCGTCGCAATTTCTGGCGAGGCAGAATGCCTGCCGTTGGAAACCATCCAGACGCGATGCACAAAGGCTATCGAGGCAGCGGATTTCTATCGTCGTTTTGCCCACCGAGGCATCGGATACGGCCCGCGCTTCCAAACCGCACGGGAGATTCGCCACACGGATAATGAAGCCATCGCGAAGATCGCTTTGCCCGCTGGATTCGACGCCGAGACTTCGGATTTCGTATTCCATCCCACGCTCCTCGATACCCTGTTTCAGCTCGCTTCGGCGTTTGTTGGCGATGATTCCGGAGCCATACGACTGCCCTTCGTCATCGGACGGATCGAGTCCCTGGCACCACTTTTACCTATTTGCTACGCCTATCTGCGCAAGAGCACCGAATCGGGCTGGAATGGCGTGAGCCGGTTCGATGGCTGGTTGACGGAGAGCTCCGGCCGGATTTTGCTCCGGGTCAGTGATTTATGTTTGAAGGAGTTGGCCACCGACGAAACACCGAACCTCGAAAGCGTCCTGGAACGCGTGGCCGCGGGGACTCTGAGTGTCGACGACGCGGACCGCCTGCTGAGCCAAAGCAATTCGAGGGTCACATTTGATGCGGTTGCCAAGCAGTTGGCCAGCGATTTGAGCAGCCGCTATCCAACGGCCGCACTCGACTTTTTGCTCCGAACGGAAGGCAAAACGCCGTCCGTGCGGATTCGCACCAGTGATGGCCAGCACCACATGGAGGTGTCGAGCGGAGATGTGAGTCTCCCCCGCGTTACACTTTCCCGGGCGAATCTGGAACGGCTTATGGCCGGTGCGGCCGATCCCACCGTGCTCTTTCTGCAGGGGCTCATCCGGTTGAAACCGGATCATGCTCACGCTCTCAAGCAAAAGATCGGCGGACTATGGTTCGAGAAATTTAATTCAAAACAGCTTCACCCACGATTCCAACCGTTGCACGCGGGACAGATCTATCGCCTCGGAGAAGTCGCCTCGGCAACGGGTGTCAGACGGGAAGTATTTCCGTGGACCATCTCGGCCGAGGCCGGTCGTTTTCTTTACGAAATGGTTCAACAAGAAAAGGCTGTGCGGACCCTGGAGGTCGGAATGGCCTATGGATTATCGACTCTGTTCATCGCGCAGGCGCATCTTGATCGCGGCGAGGGCGAACACGTCGTGATCGATCCGTGCCAGCAGGCAGAGTTTCTCTCTATCGGGCTGGACAATGTTCGCCGGGCGGGACTGGAAAGGATCGTTCACTTTATGGGAGAACCGGACTACGTGGCGTTGCCGAAGTTGCTTGGGACCGCACCGTTTCAATTCATTTTTATCGATGGCCTGCACATGTTCGACTACACGCTGCTCGACTTCTTTTACTGCGATCGCCTGCTGGCCGAGAACGGGGTGCTCGTATTCGATGATTGTCTCGCGCCCGGTGTGGCGCGCGCCATCGATTTCGTGCGAAGAAATCGCACCTACACATCCCTGGATGTGCCATGCGGGCGGCTCGCTTGCTTCCGCAAGACCGCCGAAGACGCACGATCCCTGGAAGACCCAAACTTTCACCGCGATTTCTAACAGCTTATGCCGGACGAGAATCATCGAAGAGAACTCCTGCGCCGCGTGAGCGAAAGGCAGATTGGTGTCCGCGAGGCGGCTGCACAACTCAGCGGATCGCCAGATCCGATGCCTGCTCCCGCCGCACCCGTGGCGACGGTGGCTCCCTCCAATCTCGCCTCGATGACCGCCGCATACATCGAAGCTCAGTTTGCGCGACGGCTCGGCATCGATGGCAAAATCGGCTGGGACGACACGCTGGAGCCTTACGGTGTCGATTCGATCAAGATTCTCGAACTCGTTCGCCTCCTCGAAAAGACGTTCGGCCCTCTGCCCAAGACCCTGCTTTTCGAGCATAATTCGATTCGCAAACTCACCGATTACCTGGCGACGAACCACGAGCCAGCCGTGCGCCAGATGCTCGGACTTGGGGAGAGCAGGATCACGCTCATCGCGCCCGAATCGCGGCCAACGGCTCCCATCAAGACGCCGCAGGCCCCTGTTGAACGAGAGATCTTCCATTCGCTTAGCGATGAGCCGATCGCCATCGTCGGCGCGGCGATTCGTTTTCCGGGGGCGAGCACGCTTGATGAATTCTGGGATAATCTGTCGAAGGGCCGCAGCAGCGTGCGTGAAGTGCCGAGAGACCGATGGGCGGATGACCCCGGCGCAGCTAACTTGCGCGGGTGGGGTGGATTCATCGACGATGCCGACAAGTTCGATCCCGCGTTCTTCGGCATTTCACCGCGCGAAGCGGAACAGATGGATCCGCAGGAGCGGATATTCCTCGAGATCGCGTGGCAAACGCTGGAGGATGCGGGCTACACCCGACAACGGTTGGTCGATCAATGTGCCCGGAGCCAGGCGGATTCCGATGTGGGAGTTTTTGCGGGCGTGATGTACGGCACGTATCAGCTACACGCTTCTCAAGCCCGCGTGGAGGAGAACTCGCCGGGCCCTGTTTCGCCCTACTGGTCGATCGCGAATCGAGTCTCTTACTACCTTAACTTTCACGGGCCGAGCATGGCCATCGATACCGCATGCTCTGCTTCGTCGACGGCGGTTCACCTGGCATGCGAAAGCATCCGGCGCGGCGAGTGCCATGCGGCGCTGGCCGGCGGGGTCACCGTCATCACGCATCCCCGCCAGCTTGAAACGCTCGCGTCGATGAAGATGCTTTCACACGACGAGAAGTGCCGCGCGTTCGGGGCTGGAGCGGACGGGTTGGTCATGGGCGAGGGCGCGGGGGCCGTTCTGCTTCGCCCGCTCAATGCGGCCTTACGCGACGGCGACCGAATTTATGGGATCGTTCGCAGCAGCGCGATTAACACCGCCGGCAAGACCGGGGGCTATACCGTGCCGGATCCGGTTTCGCAATCGCGGGTGATCAGCACCGCTTTGCGTCGCGCCCATGTCACACCGGAGACCGTCACCTACATCGAAACGCACGGAACCGGCACCGCATTAGGGGATCCGATTGAGGTGCGCGGACTCGCCAAGGCCTTCGAAGCTCAAGGCCTGCCCGCCCGCTCGTGCGCCATCGGCGCGGTGAAGTCGAATATCGGGCATCTCCAAGCGGCGGCAGGCATTGCCGGACTCATCAAAGTCCTTCTACAATTCCGCCACCGGGAGATCGCGCCTACATTGAACGTGGAGGAGGAGAATCCGTACGTCTCGCTGGATCAAACGCCCTTTTATCTGCCAAAAGCTCTTCAAGCTTGGACCGCTCCGAAACCGGGACCGTTGCGCGCCGGCGTCAGCTCCTTCGGCATTGGTGGAGCCAATGCTCATATCCTGCTCGAAGAGCCGCCAATCCAATCAGCATCCGAACACGTTGCCGCCTCAGGTCCTTTCGTCGTCCCAATTAGCGCGCGAAACGCAAGCGCCCTGCGAAAGCAAGCCGCCCGTTTCCAAGAGTGGTTGCGAGCGAATCCGGATATGGATTTGCGAACCGTCGCCCTTAATTGCCAACTTGGCCGAGAAGCGATGGAGGAGCGTCTCGCTCTGCTCACAAGCGACCGTGCCGATCTCGACGACAAGCTCGCTTCGTTTATGGAGGGCAGGCAGCCCGCCGGGATTTTTGCAGTGCAAGCGCTTGATCGAAATCATCCGCTCATCAGAGTGCTTTCGGATATTCTGACAGGATCCGAGTTTGTCGAGCAAGCCGCATCGCGCGGGCAATTGGATAAATTGGCTGCACTCTGGGCGGCCGGTTTCAATCTGGATTGGGGAAAACTTCACCCGGATTCCGCTTACCGCCGCGTCTCGATGCCTGGGTATCCATTCGAACGGAAGCGGTATTGGCTGACCCCGGCAACCGTTTTGAACGGGGTTCAAGATTCCCCGCCGCAAGTCATTGCCAAGCGAAGTGGCTCCTCACCTCCAGAGCAAACGACCAGGCCCGCCCGGCAACCTGCCGCAAGCCCGCGCAAGGCCCGTGATATTCGAGCCTGGATGATCCGGCAAGTTGCCACGGAACTCAAAATGAACGAGCAGGACATTGATCCGGCCAAGCCCTTTAACGATTTCGGCGTCGATTCTTTAATCGGCGCGAGTCTGACACAAAAACTTGGAGCTTGGCTGACGGTCGAAGTGAACCCCACGCTCCTGTGGGAATATCCAACCATTACCGCGATCTCCACATATCTGGAAGAGCACTTCAAGGAAGAAGGCCCGGTGGCCTCTTCAAGCACGCTTAAGCCGGAGGAGGCTTTGGCGCAAATCGACCAGCTCTCGGAGGAGCAGATCGACGCCTGCTTGAATGAACTTTTGCCGACTCAGGAGACGGCGACAAACGGACACAGTGGGGATGGCGAAGACGTGCAGAAACTGTTGAGAGAACTTGAACACCTGGCGCCAGGAGGCAGGTCAAAGGTGCTGACCGAATTGATGCAAAGCCCATGACCGAGACTCTTGCATCACGTTCGACATCCCCGCCGGGCCTGCAGGCCAAACGCGATCTTTTGGCGTCGCTGTTGCGCGAGAAGTTGGGGATCGCCCCTTCCCGTTTGGCAGCGGTTGGCAGTACCTGCTCGCAGGGAGAGAACCTCCGAAGCATCGCCGAACGTATCGAAGAACAGGCTCGCTGCAAGGGAGGGCAAGGGATGCTGTGGGACAAGCGCGAGTCCTGGACCGGAGAGCAACTGCTGCAGCGAATCCAAGAATCCGAGACCTCGTATCGTCAGGCGGGTATTGATGAAAACAGCCGTGTCGAAATTGGCATCAAAATGGGAGCCGGAAGCGTGGCCTGTTTCGTGGCCGCGATTCGGGTGGGGGCGCTGCCGTGTCTTTGCTCCGCGCCGGGAACCGAAATACGAAGAACCGACCGGCCGACCGATCTCAACGTCTTGTTGGAGCGGGTGGATGGAGCGCGGGTTTACGGCATGACGGCAAGCGAGCTCGCCCGATTCATTGCGAAACTGCCCGAAGCGCTGCCGCTTAGGCCCTCCGCGCGGCTCGTCGTCGAATCCGATGCTCTTGATGCGCTCGGATTCTTGGCCGTCCTTTGGAGCCTGGGCAGTGGCTCCGAGATCAGCTTCATGCTGGCTTCCCGGCCCGCACAACCGCGCTCGCCGACGCTCTCCTTCAGCGTGCTCTTCTTCTCGAGCAATCAGAACGACGACAGCTCCGTAAAGTACGACCTCCTCTTGCGGGCCGCACAGTTTGCCGATCAGCATGGCTTCGAAGCGGTGTGGGTGCCGGAACGTCATTTTCACCCGGTCGGCGGGCTTTTCCCCAATCCTTCCGTGGTTGCCGCGGCACTGGCAGTGTTGACCAAGCAAATCCGGTTGCGCGCCGGCAGCGTCGTCCTGCCGTTGCATCATCCGATCCGTGTGGCTGAAGAATGGGCCGTCGTCGATAATCTTTCGGGAGGCCGCGTCGATCTTTCCATCGCGCGCGGCTGGAATCCGAACGACTTTGTGTTGTCCCCCGATGCCTATTCGCAGGACAACGCCTTGATGCTGGATCGGATCGAGACGATCCGACGACTTTGGCGGGGGGATTCAATCGAATGGCCCAACGCGCTCGGCGAAAAGACCGCGGTGCGCATCTACCCTTTGCCCGTGCAACGCGAACTGAATTGCTGGATGACTTGCATGGGCAACGCCGACCGGTTTCGGGAAGCCGCCCGGACACGGGCGAACATCCTCACGATGCTCTACAACCAGACCATCGAAGACCTGGCCGAAAAAGTCCGGGTGTACCGCGACATTTATCCGGAGGGGAGAATTACCCTTATGCTTCACGCCTTCGTGCATCAGCACCTGGAAGCTGTTCGTAAAGCAGTCCGTCAGCCGTTCATGGATTTTATCAAGTCGACCATCAGCCTGCATCAGCATGGGGCTAAAGTGAACGGCATCGAGAAATCTGAAGAGGAGAAGGACCGCATCGCCCAATTCGCCTACGAGCGATATTTCCGGACGGGTGCGCTTTTCGGCACCCCGGAGAGTTGCGGTGAATTGGTGGAGAAGATCAGAGCGGCAGGCATTGACGAATTGGCCTGTCAGGTCGACTTTGGGGTGGCATCGGAGGCTGTTATGGAATCGTTGCCATTTCTGGCCGAACTGAAGGATCGATCCGCCCCGGGCCATTTCAAGACGGAGGACTATCTGCGCACACTCCAACAAAGGCAGGCGACCCACTTTTTGTGTAGCGCTGAGGCCAGCCGTGAGCTTGGACAATCCTTGTCCGGCATTCGAGTCATTTGCAGTACGGCTATTTCAGGGGCCGCGAGCGACTCAATTTCATCATTGCGCGAATGAACCCGAACTCTCAACCGATTGCGATCATAGGCTGCTCCGGCCGATTCCCGGGCGCGGACTCGCTCGATGAGTTTTGGAGCAACCTCGTACAAGGCCGTTGCGCGATTACGGAAGTTCCGGCGAGCCGATGGAACGCCGCAGATTTTTACAGTACCGACCCTTCCGCCCCCAACAAAGGCAACAGCAAATGGGGCGGCTTTCTCAAACAGATCGATCAGTTCGATCCACTCTTCTTCGGCATCTCCCCGCGCGAAGCGGCCTTGATGGACCCGCAACAACGCCTGCTGGTCGAGGAGGCCTGGCAAGCTTTGGAGGACGGCGGGTACGCGCCCGACAACCTGGCAACGGAGAAATGCGGGGTGTTCATCGGCGTTGGCGACGGAGATTATCTTGATCTTATCGAGCAGCAGGCGGGACTGAGCGACGGGTACTTGCTCACGGGAAACACGATCTCCACGTACGCCGGCCGCATCGCGTACCTGCTCGATCTCCACGGCGCGTGTTTCGCGCTCGACACGGCGTGCTCCTCTTCGCTCGTAGCGATCCACCTGGCGTGCGAGAGCCTTCGCACGGGCAAGTCCACAGTCGCATTGGCAGGCGGTGCATCCGCGATGACTACTCCGAAGGCATTCGTCATAGCCGGAAAAACCGGGCTCACTTCTCCGACCGGCCAGTGCAAGGCGTTCGACGCTTCGGCGGATGGTTACGTGCTCGGAGAGGCGGTCGGCATGGTGCTCCTGAAGCCTCTCGATCGTGCTCTGGCCGATGGCGACCACATCCATGCGGTGATTCGCGCCTCCGGTATCAACCAGGATGGGCGGACGAACGGGCTGATGGCGCCGAATGCCCAAGCGCAGACGGCGCTGGAATTGGAGGTGCTGGCCGAGGCCGGGCTTTCGGGAGAGGACATTTCATATGTTGAAGCGATGGCGATCGGCACAAATATCGGCGACGCCATCGAGATCAATGCACTGTCGGCGGCCTTCCGAAAATCCACGGCCCGACGGCAATTTTGTCCCATCGGCTCGATCAAGCCGAATATTGGGCATTCCGGCCAGCCTTCGGGAGTGGCCGGATTAATTAAGCTCATTCTTGCAATGCGGCACGGCGTGATTCCACCCAGTCTTAATCACGAGCGCGACAATCCGCTGGCCAAATTCGAGGATAGCCCGTTTTTTGTCGCCGACCGGGCGCGCGAATGGAAAGGGCCGCAACGAGCATTGATCAATGGGTTCGGCCACAGCGGAACGAATGCCTGCCTGCTCGTCGAAGAACCGCCGACACGGCGGCTGGCGCCGAGTTTGAGCGGACCGCAGATTCTGACTCTCTCGGCCAAAACCGGCGAATCGCTGCGCAAACGAGCTCGGGATCTCCTGACGGCTTCAGCAAGCTTGTCTCCGCAAACGCAATTGGCCGATCTCGCTTGGACGCTTAATTGCGGGCGCAGCCACTTTCGGCATCGAATGGCGCTCATCGCGACAAATCTCGACCAACTCAAAGAAACTTTGGAAACTTTTCTGGCTGGCCACGTCAGCGACATGGTCTTTTCCGGAATCGCGCCCGTAGAAGCGCCGGACAAACCGCGTGCCGTCTCGATCCT
Source organism: uncultured Verrucomicrobiota bacterium (assembly GCA_964478815.1). Classification (GTDB taxonomy): domain Bacteria; phylum Verrucomicrobiota; class Verrucomicrobiia; order Limisphaerales; family SXQI01; genus DASVNK01. Next base: position 28,016 of record CAYZKY010000005.1, on the reverse strand, counting down.
CCGCTCACTGACGGAGCTGGCCGCCCAGCGTTCCGAACCATTGCGAGCCACTCTGGCTGGGATCGCCCAACTTTACACCGCCGGCTTCCAGGTCGATTGGAAAGTCATTTCCGCCCGGCCAGGTCTCCACCGCGTCCCCCTGCCCGGCTACCCATTCGCGCGCGAACGATGCTGGGTCCGGGCAAGTCCCAACTCTTCACCAGCCAAGCAACCGGCGAAACTGAACCTGACCTATTTCTCGCCGCGTTGGAAGCCGGAAAACCTGCCCGGAGGGCCAAGCAGCGATGTGCCTGGTTCGCTGCTTTTGTTCGCGAACGACTTTAGCGCTCAGAGTGAACTCACGTCGCGCGGGGTTAACGCTATACTGATCCGGCCCGGGTCAGAGTTTGCCAGGATCAGTCTCACCGAATATCGGATCCGGCCGAACGCCCCGCAGGATTATGCTGAGTTGCTGAAGTTCGTTCGCGAAGCGCATCCGAAATTAGCCGGAGCCCTGCACAATTGGGATGCGTCAGGCGGATCGATCATCCCTCAACTGGATCTTGGCTTGGAATCGGTCGCACTGCTTGTTCAAGCATTGATCGCGGAGAACCGGCTTTCGCCATTTACGCTTTTGCGGATTCAGAGCGATAATCCCTCCAGTTCGGCCGACGACGGCATCGGCGGATTCGCTCGTGCGCTCGCTCACGAGGCTCCCTTTCTCGACTGCCGAGTGATCCACCTTCCTTCCAGCGAAGCCACTTCGCAGTGCATAGCCAACGTAGCGATTTCCGAGCTCGGGTCTCGAGGAACGCAGGAAGTCCGTTACGAAGCCGGCACAAGGCTGGTGAGACACTTCGAACGTGCGAGACCGGCCGCCCGGCAGCGTGTCCTGCGGAGCGGCGGCACCTACGTGATCACTGGCGGATTGGGTGCTTTAGGAAGAATCTTCGCAAGACGGCTCTGCTCCGAATTCAAGGCCAAGGTTGCCTTGCTGGGACGATCCGCTCCGAGGCCGGAAGCACTGCATGAGCTTGCTTCCCTCGGCGGGGAGGTGGTCTACCTCCAAGCCGATCTCGGCAACGACGACGACGTCCGCCAAGGCCTGGAGGAGTGCCGCAAGCGTTTCGGTTCGATTCACGGTGTTCTTCACGCCGCCGGCGTGCTAGACGATGCGATGCTCGCCTCGAAGAGCCTCGCTCCGTGGCGGGCTGTGCTGCGGCCGAAAACAGTCGGGACGATCAACCTGGATCGCGCGACGGAGAACGACCCGCTCGATTTCTTCGTTCTTTTTTCCTCAATCGCCTCAGTGACAGGGAATATCGGCCAAACGGATTACGCCGCTGCGAATCGATTTCTCGATGGGTTCGCGGCCTGGCGCGAAAGGGAATGCAAGGCGGGACGCCGACAAGGACGGTCGATCGCGATCAACTGGCCCTATTGGCTGGAAGGCGGATTGAAGCCCCCCGCGGAAAGCTTGGAGCTAGTGGAACAAATCCTGCAACTGCGCCCGCTGAAGAACGAGGAAGGATGGGAGGCGTTCCTCGATGCGCTGAGCCTTGATGAATCTCAAGTCGTTGTGATTAACGGGCCATCGGAAGCGGTTCTTCCGCTGCTCAACCCAGGCCTGACGGCCCGGCAATCTCCATCCGTGTCTGGCGGAGTTCAAGGCCACGCTGAGTTGGCGGAGCGCGTTGAGTCACTGCTGATTGCCGAACTCGCGCCGCTTCTGGAGATCGAGCCTTCGCGCCTTCGTCCCGATACTTACATTAGTGAATTCGGTGTGGACTCCATGCTCTTCACACAACTGGTGCTGCGGCTAAACCGCAAACTTGGGCTCAAGCTGGCGCCCGCCGCCCTCTTTGGGCACCCAACGTTGCGCTCCTTCGCCAACTTCCTGGCCCAGGAACACGCGGATAAGCTGTCCGCCGTCATTTCGAGCAACCAGGCTTCGATCCCGGCGAGCGTGCCGGTGTCAGCTGTTCAAGCGGCTCGCGCAGCTTCGAACGCCCCAGCTCCCGGAGCGCGAGGGACTGCTGCACGCGAAAGCATCGCGATAGTGGGCATGGCCGGCCGGTTTCCCGGTTGCCGCAACGTCGATGAATTCTGGGAACTGCTCTCCCAGCAACGTGACGCCATCACCGAGGTGCCCACCGAGCGCTGGGATTGGCGTGCTTGTTTTGGCGATCCGGCCGATTCGCCCGGGAAGACGTTGTCCAAATGGGGCGGATTCATTTCCGGAGTGGAGTTGTTCGATCCAGAATTCTTCAACATTTCCCCCGCGGAAGCCGAATTGATCGACCCGCATCAGCGCCTGTTGCTTCAAACTGTCTGGCATGCGCTCGAAGATGCCGGAATCCCTCCGTCGGCAGTGGCAGAATCGCGAACCGGGGTCTTCGTCGCCGCTCAGCCAAGCGACTACCAGAAGCTCCTGACCGGCCGCTGGGAAGCCCAAGCTGGACCGGGACTGGCTCATTCGATCCTGGCCAACCGCATCTCGTATTGGTTTAACTTTCGGGGGCCTTCGGAAACCATCGATACTGCCTGCTCAAGCTCAGCGGTGGCCCTGCACCGTGCATGCCGGGCCATCCAGCAAGGGGAGTGCGATCAAGCGATTGTGGCTGCCGCGAGCCTGATGTTTACGCCAGATCCCGGCTGCCTCCTAAGCCAGATGGGGATTCTCTCCACGAACGGAGAAACACGCACCTTCGATGAGTCCGCCGCCGGGTATGTGCGCGGGGAAGGCGTCTGCGCCGTCGTGTTGAAACCGCGTTCGGCAGCTATCCACGGTAACCACCGCATTCATGGTTCCATCATTGCCTCTGGCACGAATCATGGTGGACGCGCTGCTTCTCTGCTCGCGCCGAATCCGACCGCTCAGGCCAGCCTCATTCGGGATGTTTGCCGCCAAGCCCACGTAGACCCGGTCACGATTTCGTACCTGGAAGCAAGCGGGACGGCCAATCCGCTCGCAGACGCCATCGAGATCGAAGCATTCAAAGCGGCATTGGGGCCAGCCGTCAACCTGCCCGGCCAGTGCAGCATCGGATGCCTCAAGCCGAACGTCGGCCATCTCGAAGCGACCTCCGGGCTTGCGGCGTTGATCAAAATTCTGCTCGCGTTCCGATACAATTCGATCCCCGCAACCCATCGATTCCAGCGCCCTCATCCCGCGATTTCCCTCGACGACAGCCGGTTCATTATCGTTGATCGCTTGGTGCCTTGGCCCCCCTCCGACAGAAACGATCCGTCGACGCTTCCACGACGCGCGGGAATCCACTCGTTTGGGTTCGGCGGGACAAATGCGTTCTTGGTCCTCGAAGACTCCCCCAATCCGAATCGAGAAACTCAAGCCTCGCCGCAGCCGGAACTGGTTGTGTTGTCGGCGCGCACCGCCGCAGCACTCCGAGATTACGCTGCGAGCCTGCTGGAATGGCTGGAGCGGGTCTCCGAGCATCGGCCGGAACTGGCGGATGCGGCGCTCACTTTACAGACCGGGCGAGACGCCATGGCGCATCGGTTGGCTATCGAAGCGAGCACATGGGAGGAGTTGGCATCACGGCTCAAGGCTTTCCGCGCGGGCAGTCTCGACTCCGAAGGAGTCTGGAAGGGAAGTGTCGAAACAAGCCGAGCGGCCGCTAAACTCGATATCACGACCCGACTCTGTGATATGGCTTCGCATTGGGTAACGGGCGGATCGGTCGAGTTTGCCACGCTTCATGCAGGGCGTCCGCGCCGACTTGTGCCGTTGCCAGGCTACGCATTTGCCGCTGTTCGCTGCTGGCCGACTCCGACTCAAGACTCCAGTGCCTCCAGCGCGTCGCCTCCGAAATCGCCGGAAGTGTCCGCTGCCACAGGCGCGGAAACGCTCGATCAACTGCGGCACCTCTTCGCGAGCTTGCTCAAAATTCCCGTGTCGCAGATCGATCCCAAACGCAAGCTCGCATCATTCGGCGCCGACTCGATCCTGCTGATTCAAGCCCAGCGGCGATTGCGCCGGAGCATAAGCGACCGGATCGATTTGAAGATGCTGATGCAGTCGCCTACGCTCCACGATCTCGCAGCAGCCATCGACCGGCTATTGGCGCAGTCGAGCCCCCAGCAAACCAAGGCTCCATCCGCCCCGCTTGTCGAGATCGAACTGTCGCACAAGGGTTCCTCGAACGGTTCGAATGGTTCTCAGCATCATGCGAACGGAGCGGCACCCGTCTCCGAGGGCATCCCAGAAGGATCCGACTTGAATGGACTGCTCGCCAGCCTCCCCGGACTCAGCGACGCTGAAGTGGAAGCATGGCTGGCCAAGCTTTCCCCTGAGCCAGCCCCCTCCCCCAGGACCACGTTCTCATGAACACGCCAAGAATTACCGTCCATCGCGACACCGCTGCAAACCGTGCGCGGCTGGAGGCACTGCTCCGTGCCCGGCTGGGAAGCGCTGAGGCGCGCTTTCCGTTGTCGCACGGCCAGCGCGCGCTTTGGTTTCTCGCGCAACTCTCACCCGAGAACTACGCCTACAACCTTCCTGTCGTTCTGTCCCTTGGCCCTGCGCCCGATGTGGAATCGATTCGCCGATCCTTGGCGGCCGTGGCCGCCAGGCACCCAACCCTGCGCGCTTGCTTCCGAAGCGAGGACAGCCTGCCTGTTCAAATAGTCAATCCACACGCCCAGCCTGTGTTGGAAGAGGTGGATGCGGGCGCACTTGATCCGAACGCCCTGCGCCAGCAGATGCGCGCCGCCAGCCGCCGACCTTTTGTGCTTTCCCAGCCTCCCCTCTGGCGGGCAACGCTCTACTGGCGTGGAGCTGAGTCCGCCTTGTTGCTATTCACCTTCCATCACCTCATATTCGACGGCATCTCCGCCAAGGTTTTTGTCGAGAACTTTCTGACGAGTTATTCCGGAAAAGAGATGCCCGGCGCTTCAGAACGGCAATATCAGGAATTCGTTGCCTGGCAGGAGGAGATCCTCGGCGGAGGCGACGGCGCCGCCATGTGGGAATACTGGCAGAAGGAACTTTCCGGCGAACTCCCGCTGCTCGACCTTCCGCTGGATCGTCCACGCCCTGCCGCACTTTCTTTCCGAGGTGAACTTTGGCGATTCCAAATCGATGCGGAAATGACCCGGCACCTGAAGGAACTCGCCCGCACGGAGGGAGTCACACTCTACACCCTGCTCCTGAGCGCGTTCACCGCGTTGCTGCATCGCTACTCACGCCAAGAAGACATTATCGTCGGATCGCCGGTCATGGGCCGCACCGAACCCGGTTTCGAACGGAGCATCGGCTATTACGTCAATGTCCTCCCGATTCGCGCTGATCTCAGTGGCGCACCCTCATTTCGTGAGCTTGTTCATCGAGTCGAGCGCAAGGTTCTCGGCGCGCTCGAAAACCAGGATTTTCCGTTTCCCCTGCTGGTACAACGACTCAAAGTTCCTCGCGACCCCAGCCGTTCCCCCATCTTCCAAGTGGAATTCAATTTCGAATCCTGGATCAACGACCATGATTCGGGAGACCTTGGCGACGCTCTTGAGTTCGTCCCTCCTCCCTTTGAATGGCTGCACCAGGAAGGGGAGTTCGACCTCGCTCTCGACCTTTTCGATTTGGGAGACCGCATGACCGCAGCCTTCCGGTTCAATCCTGACTTGTTCGATCGAATGACCCTTTACCGGATGAGCGAACATTTTCGCATCATCCTCGAGGCAGCTTGCGCGCACCCGGAAGAACCGGTCGTTCGAATTCCTCTGCTGACACCCGCGGAGAGCAGTCTTCTCGCGGAATGGAATCGGACCAAGGCCGCATTCCCCGAAGACAAATCCGTCTGGAATCTGTTCCTCGAACAGGTCGCCCGGACTCCAACGAAAACCGCTGTGGAGTGCGGCGAACTCAAACTCACTTATATCGAACTCGAACGCCGCTGCCAGGCACTCGCCTGCCAAATGTCGTCCATGGGGGTAGCACCGGGCACTCGCGTGGGTATCTGTCTTGATCGCGGTGTCGACCTTGTCGTCGCCAGCCTCTCCAGCATGCTGCTAGGATCAGCTTATATTCCCCTCGATCCTGCTTTCCCAGCCGAACGGCTCCGGTTCATGGCCTCCGACGCGCAGCTCGGGGTGATCGTCGCGCAAGCCAAATGGCAGCATCTCTTCTCGGAACTTTCGATCCCGTGTCTCGACCTCGACCATCTCCCAGCCGGCGATTCTGTTCCCGATTCAATCCGAAAACCTTTCGATCTTCGCGGCCCCGCCTACATCCTTTACACCTCTGGTTCGACGGGAAAGCCGAAAGGCGTCGAGATTTCGCATCGCTCTCTGGTCAATTTTCTCTGGAGCGTCCGGACAGAACCGGGCATTGCCTCAAGCGATACGGTGCTCGCGGTCACGACATTATCGTTCGATATCGCCACCCTCGAACTCTTCCTCCCGCTGATCGTTGGAGCCAGAATAGTCATCGCGCCGCAAGCATACCTCAAGGATGGCGCACGTCTGTTGCGCCTCATGAAGGACTCGGCCTGCACCGTGATGCAAGCCACGCCAGCCACTTGGGAATTGCTGCTCGAATCGGGGTGGACGGAACCGCTCCCTATTCGCGCATTCGCGGGGGGGGAGGCACTGTCTCGCACCCTGGCCAACCGGCTGCTCGCGCTTGCCCCCGAACTCTGGAATTTGTTCGGGCCTACGGAGACAACAGTCTACTCGGTCATCGCCAAAATCCTTCCCGGAGACGGCCCCGTTCCCATTGGTCGACCGATCGCCAATACTCGGATCCAGATTCTGGATGCCTCCAACCAACCCACGCCGATCGGTATACCAGGAGAATTGTGCATCGGTGGCGATGGCTTGGCGCTCAGCTATTGGCAGCGTCCCGAACTGACGGCGGAGAAATTCATGCCAGATCCGGCCGACCCAACTGGCTTGAATCGACTGTATCGGACCGGCGACCTCGCGCGGCACGGGCGCGATGGGACGATCTATTACCTAGGCCGTCTCGACAGCCAGATCAAGCTGCGCGGATTTCGCATCGAACTCGGTGAAATCGAGGCCGCACTGCAGCGGCATCCTGACATCGCGCAAGCCGCCGTCTTTGCGTCCGATGAAGGCCCCAGCGGGCGCCATCTGGTGGCCTGCCTGATTGCAAAGGGGGTGCCGATGCCGGGCAACACAGACCTGCGCAACTTCCTCCGCCAGTCCCTTCCGGAATACATGATTCCCGCTTCGTTCGTGGCTCTGGAACGTTTCCCCCTGACCCCCAACGCCAAAGTCGACCGCAAGGCCTTGCCTGCACTGGCACGTCAGCACGCCGCTCCCGCGGCCTTCGTCCCACCCCGTGATTTAGTGGAGCAAGAGGTTGCCCGCATTTGGGCCGAAGCTCTCGGCGTCGAGAAGGTTGGCCTGCACGATAACTTTTTTGAACTCGGGGGCCATTCGCTTCTCGCCACTCAAGTTGTCCGCCGAATGCAAGAGCGTTACCCCATCGAATTGCTCGATCTCTTCGCGCACCCGAATGTAGCAGCCCTCGCCGCGCATATTCGAGCCGGCCAGCCGAAGGTCACTGCCCAAGTAACGACGCCGCCCGTCCTCAAGCCTACCACCATCACGGAGGGCATCGCCATCGTCGGCATGGCCGGACGCTTTCCCGGCGCGGATAGTGTCGCGCAGTTCTGGCAGAACCTTCGTCAAGGCGTCGAATCAATCACACCGTTCTCGGATGAGGAGCTGCGCGCTTCCGGCATCGAGCCCGAACTGCTCAAGAAGCCCAACTACGTGAAAGCGGGCGGTGTGCTGGAAGATGCGGAATTCTTCGACCCCGCCTTCTTTGGTTATACGCAGCTCCACGCCCGGCTGATGGATCCCCAACACCGCCTACTACTCGAGTGCGCCCAGGAGGCCCTCGACGATGCCGGGTGCGACCCAGCCGTTCTCAGCGGACGGGTCGGCGTGTTCGCGGGAATCGCCGCCAATACCTACTATCAACCGGACCTCCGATCCATTTCCGAGACATCCTCTGCAGCCGCGGCCTCGCTTGCGTTCGTTTCCAACGACAAGGACTTCGCGGCGACACGCATCTCGTACAAACTCGGCCTTACTGGCCCAAGCTTCGCGGTGCAGACGGCCTGCTCAAGCTCGATGGTAGCGATCCACTTGGCCTGCCGTAGCCTCCAGTTCGGCGAATGCGAAGCCGCGCTCGCCGGCGGCGTTTCCATTGTTTTTCCCCAGCGCGCGGGATACCTCCATCAGAAGGATATGGTGCTCTCCCCCGATGGCCATTGCCGGGCTTTCGACGCGAAAGGAGAAGGCACTGTTTTCTCGAATGGCCTGGCTCTGATCGTTCTTAAGCCAGTGTCGCGCGCGCTGGCCGACGGCGACCGGATCTACGCGGTGATTCGCGGTTCCGCAATCAACAACGACGGAGGGCTGAAGGTCGACTACATGGCTCCCAGCATTCAGGGCCAAAGGGAAGTGGTCCGGCAGGCCCTCGCCCAGGCCGGAGTCTCGGCAGACACCATCGGCCTGATCGAAGCGCACGGCACCGGCACCGCCGTGGGTGATCCGATCGAGGTGCGCGCGTTGTCCGAAGCTTTTGGAACCGGACCGCAGCCCGCACGTTGTGCCCTGGGTTCGGTTAAAACCAATGTCGGCCATCTCAATACCGCAGCCGGAGTGGCGAGCGTTATCAAGGCGGCGCTCTGTTTGCGGGATCGCACGCTCGTGCCGAGCCTTAATTTCGGGCAGCCCAATCCCCACATCGACTTCGCAGCCAGTCCGTTCTTCGTAAACACACAACTGGTGGACTGGCCGGCCCCTTCCCACCCGCGTCGCGCGGGAGTGAGTTCCTTTGGAATCGGCGGCACGAACGCCCACGCAATACTCGAAGAGCCGCCGGAGATTAGACGACAACCCGAAGCGCGCGCGTGGCGGCTGCTGCCGCTCTCAGCGAAGGCACCGGCGGCTGGCGAGAAGCTCTGCTTGAATCTCGCGCATCACCTCGGGACCCACGCGGAATATTCCTTGGCCGATGTCGCCTACACACTGCAGGCCGGGCGGAAGTCGTTCGATTGGCGGGCATTTCTCGTCGTGAACGATCGATGCCATGCGCAGGCCTCCCTCGAAAACCCTCCGATGTTCGTCCGCGCCACGGATGCTTCCGAAGCGGACGTTGCCTTTCTATTTACGGGCGAGCTTTCGCCGGGATCGGGCGAGGAACTCTACCGGCAGGAGCCGGTTGTCCGACAAGCGCTCGATCGCGCCGCGAACATACTTACGCCGTTGCTCGGTCGCACTCCTCTCGATTGGTTTTTCCAAAGCAAGCCCGCGCCGTCTCTTCAGTCCGGGCGCGCGGCCATGCGCGCCGCACTCGGCCACGCGATCGGTCTCCTTTGGGAATCTTGGGGCGTCCGACCAAATCGTGTCGTCGGTCTGGGTACGGGCGCTTATGCCGCGGCTCTGACCACGGGTGTTGCTTCCATGGAGGATTTGCTGCCCGCCCTCGTAACCGTCGAAGCCGTCGCCGGCTCCAACGGGATCACTTTAAATTCCGAGAAGATCGCCGATGCATTTAGAAAGGCCGCGCTCGGTCCTCCGAAGGTGGCTCTCGAATGTCCGGGCTTTACGGGTGCATGGACCGATCCGTCAGCTTGGGCCGCTTACTCGGAATTACCGGCCGCGGCCGGTTCGCCCATCTCCTCGCTCTCCGGCTCCGACACGCAAACCATTATCGAGATCGGTGGCGGCGCTTCCGCCCAGTCGGCGCTCGATGTCGCGGCGGGAACGAAGTTGCTATCGTCCCTGCCCGCTTCGGGCCGTGCCGGCTCAGAAGCCGCCCAAATGCTGATGTCCCTCGGCACACTCTGGCAATCAGGCCATACCATTCGCTGGCCAGGCCTCATCGCTGGAGAACGCCCCTGGAAGGTTACCCTGCCCAGCTACCCCTTTGATCGCCAACGCTATTGGCTCGACGACACCGTTCGACTCAAAGCCACACCGCCGCCACCCCCGGAATCTGCAGCCGCTCCTTCAGACATGAACCCGACCCTTTCGCTTTCCGGAGAAGAGTTCTACTTCAAGGATCACGTTATCGAAGGGCAGAAGATCCTGCCCGGCGCGATGCTGATTGAATTCGCCCGCAGCGCCGCCGCCCAGCGGTTCCCCGACCGCCGTTTCCCGATCATCCGAGAAGTGGCGTTCCGGCAGCCGGTCATCGCGGGGAGACAGACCCAATCGTTGCAAGCGAATTTTGAACAAGCCGGCGAAGGCGCGCAGTATCAGATTACCAACGAGCTTGGCGGAAAGAAGGTCGTTCACTCGCAAGGCCGAGTCGCATTCGACACTCCTCCTGCGCCGCTCGGAACTGTGGATCTCTCGGAGATCAATGCCCGTTGCCCGTCGCTCTCTTCTGGCAGCGCACTCTACGCCATCATGGCCGCGTATGGCATGGACTATGGCCCTTCGCTCCGCTCCCTCGGCTCGATCCGCCACAGCCCCGGCGAATTACTGGCCCGATATCGTGTGCCCGACGAGGGCTGGGTGGGTCAACCGGCGTTCGTGTTACATCCAGCCATCGTGGATGGTGCTTTCCAGTCGATCGCGCTCCTCGTCCGCGAGCAAGCGGAAGCACAAAAGACTCCCTACCTGCCGTTCGCTTTGGGAGAGCTGGCCTTCCAAGCCTCGCTTCCGCGGGAGGGGTTCATCCATATTCGCGAGAAAGCCCCCGGCGAAACTGGCAGTGCGAAATCAAGCCAGACGCGCACATTCGACATCCGCATCGCCGACACGGCCGGCCAGGTTCTTGCGCGTCTGTCGAACTATTCGATCAAGTTCTTTCCGCCCTCGAAAATCCCTAAGCTGCCCGCCACCGCCGAACTTGCTTCCGCCGGAGCCACTCTTACCTACGAACCACGCTGGGAATTAACTCCCGTCAACCTCATCAACCCGCCGCCCAAACGACTCTTGCTCATCGGCGCTGAAGAACCTACCGCACGACTCAGCCGCGAGATGCTTCCTGCTCTGCCACCGCAAGCGCGCATCGACCGCTTGGTTTTGTCTGACGGCAAGCTCGAGCGCATCTCGCAGAACGTTATCCGCATCGAGAGGAGCAATACTGAGCACTACGCCCAGATCGGCGATTTGCTCCAAGCGGATGCAACGATCTTTCTCTCAGCGGAAGCTTCGCTGCGGCCGGATCGGACGCTGGAAGCCGGTAGCGACCTTTCGGTCCTCTTTCACTTCGCGCGCATCGCGCGCGCGCATCGCTCAAGCAAGCCCATGCCGTTCCTCTACACGGCATCCGGACTTTCAAGTTCGCCACAACTGGCCGCCGCCGCCGGCTTTCTCCGTTCGCTCGCCAACGAAGGAGGCGGCCTTGATTTCCGAGTCGTCCAAACCGAAGCGGCGTGCCCGCCGGCTTCCCTGCTCCTGGATGAAGTCCGCGCCGTCCGCGCCGGCAATCTCGGCGAAGTTCGGTTTCATAACGGACAACGAACCGCGCTTAAACTCCAGCCAGCGATGCTGTCGTCCAGTGCCACGCCGTTTCGCCGCGGCGGTCATTATTTGATTACTGGAGGGCTCGGCGGTATTGGCCGATTGTTGGCGCAACTTCTGGCTACAAAATTCCAGGCCAGCCTCCTCCTTCTCAGCCGCCGCCAACCCACCGAACCAGACCGCCAATTTGTCGCGACGCTCTCATCTGCAGGCGGACATGCAGATCTCTCCACGACCGATGTCGCCGACGAATCGGCCATGCGGGCCGTGCTTGAGCAGGCTCGCGCCCGATTCGGCGCATTTCATGGAGTTCTGCACGCCGCGGGAGTCATCGAGGATGCCTTCCTTGACAAGAAGATTACCGATTCCTTTGCGCGCGTCCTGGCGCCGAAACTTCAGGGCACACTGAACCTGGACCGTCTCACCGCTTCCGACCCGCTGGAGTTCTTCGCACTCTTCTCTTCCTTTTCGACGGTCGCCGGCACACCCGGCCAGTGCGACTACTCAGCGGCGAACGGTTTCCTCGACGGTTTTGCTGAATTGCGGGAATCCTGGCGCCAACAGGGCCTGCGCTCAGGCCTGACCGCGTCATACAATTGGGGGCCATGGGAGAGCGGCGGCATGACCGTCGCCAAACCGATGCGCGACCGCCTCGCGTCGATGATCGGCATCGAGCCGATTTCCACGGAGAAGGCGCTGAAGACGCTGGCTTCCGGACTCGCCGATCGCCGGACGAGGCTCACGATTGCGCAAGGGGACGCCGCCAGGTTCGAGCGCTTTCTCACTTCTCCTTCCACTCCTGTTCATCAAGCCGCAACGCCACCGACCGGAAACTCGGCGGCAGCGCTGGTTCAAACACTGCGCGAGCGTGTGGCCGCCTTGCTCGGCGTTCCACTCGACTCCGTCGGCGCGCACCAGGACGTAGGGGAACTCGGGTTCGATTCGGTCCTGGTTATCGATTTTGTGGCCGAATTGAACGCCTTGCTCGGGCTGTCGCTCAGCCCCGCCGTGTTCTTCGAGCACAAGACCCTTGCTGGTTTTGCGGCCTTTCTCGCGACACAGAATCCCGCGCTCGCGACGTCAGAGTCCTCCGATCCCTCGCATGCCGAGCCATCAGCACCCGCACAGCCGGCACGCACGCCGACCGCAGCGACTTCGCGTGTCGAAGCAGTAGAGGTGCGGGACGAGCCCATCGCCGTCGTCGGCATGGCGGGCGTATACCCGAAATCCCCCGATCTGGACGCCTTCTGGAAAAATCTCGTGGAGGGCCGAAACTTGGTCACGGAAATCCCGGCGGAACGGTGGGATTGGCGTCCTCACTTTGGCGACCCTCGCAAAGAGGGCATGAAGACCAATGTCAAATCGGGGGCTTTCCTGTCCGGCATCGATCAATTCGATCCCAGGTTTTTTAACATATCTCCCCGCGAAGCGGAGTTGATGGATCCCCAGCATCGAATCTTGTTGCAGGTCGTCTGGAAGACTTTGGAAGATTCCGGCCATCGTCCATCAAGCTTCGCGGGCAGTTCCACAGGCGTCTTCGTCGGCATCTGCACCTCCGATTACCACGAGATCATGATGCAAACGATCACCGATGTGGACCCGCGCAGCGGCACGGGTGTGGCGATGGACATGCTGCCCAATCGCATCTCTTTCGTCCTCGATCTGCACGGCCCAAGCGAAATGGTGGCGACGGCCTGCTCCAGTTCCCTGGTCGCCCTGCACCGTGCGGTGCAGGCGATGCGCGTCGGCGATTGCGAGCAGGCCATTGTCGGCGGTGTCAGCGTCATGCTCACGCCGACCATGTACGTCTTCCTCGGGAAGAATGGTATTCTCTCGCCCGACGGCCTCTGCCGCACGTTCGACCATAAAGCCAACGGCTATGTCCGCGGCGAAGGCGCCGCCGCCATCCTCCTCAAGCCTTTGAGCCGCGCGCTGGCGGACCGCGACCACATTCACGGTCTGATCAAGGGCACCGCCGTCAATCACTGCGGCCATTCGAGAACGTTCGGCGCGCCAAGCCCCCAGCGCGAGGCCGCCGTCATCCGGCAGGCGCTCGAGCGTGCATGCGTATCGCCCGCCACCGTCGGCTACATCGAAGCGCACGGCACCGGCACGGCGCTCGGTGATCCCGTCGAAATCAACGCCATGAAAATGGCCTTTGCCGAACTCGCCGCCGCACGCCAGGAACGGCTATCGACCGGTTATTGCGCCGTCGGCTCAGTCAAAACGAATACCGGCCACCTTGAAGGCGGCGCGGGCATCACGGGCATCGTAAAGGTTTTGCTGGCTCTCAAGAATCGTCAGATTCCCGCCTCCCTGAATTTCGAGAAGCTGAATCCCTACATCCAACTGGATAATTCCCCGTTCCGTATCGCAAGCCGCGGACAGGCTTGGGAACCGCTTTACGACGCGCTTGGCGACGCCGTTCCGCGGCGCGCCGGTGTCAGCTCGTTCGGCATCGGGGGCGTCAATGCCCACGTCGTCCTCGAAGAAGCTCCAACCACCGACAACCACGATACGATCTCCGGCGACCCTGCCGAATTACTTGTCCTCTCGGCCCGCGCCCTGCCGCAGCTCCAGGAGTATGCCGCCTCGTTGGCCGATTGGCTGGATCATGAATTGACCGCCGCCAAGAACGGCGCAGCTCGAGCCGACTTCGCTAGCGCCGCCTACACCTTGCAGGTCGGTCGCGATCCGCTGGCGGAGCGTCTGGCCTTCGTTGCTCATTCGCCCGCCGAAGCCTCGGCCGCCTTGCGCGCCTGGCTCAATGGTAATACCTCCTTAGGGGTTGTTTTCGGGAAAATCGCGAACGGACCGACGCCGCGCCACGATGGCGCCACTCAAGATCGCTCCGCCGAAGTCGAAGCGATATTCCGCTCCGGCGACCTGGCCTCGCTCGCTCGGCTTTGGGTCTCGGGAGTGCCGATCCTCTGGGAATCGTTGCGCGCCAATACGGACCTACGGCGCGCATCCCTCCCCACTTATCCGTTCGCGCGCGAACGCTACTGGATCGGCAAGCCGCTTTCGCCGGCCACCCCTGCCTACACGACTAACTTTGGCGGCATGCGGGAACTGCAACCGGTTTCTACCTCTAGTTCTGGCGCACCGGCTGCCGTCAACGCCCCTCCGGAGGAACCGCCGGCCGACGATCTCGACGCCCTGCTCGAACGGGTCCGAACAGGCCAGCTCAGCCCTGAAGATGCCGCCGATCTCGTAGAGGCTTTGACCGAAGGTGAAGCCGGAAAGGAACTCACCCGATGAAAGAACATTTGCAAGACACCTTGGAGCGATTGGCTCGCGGGGAACTGACCAAGGAGCAGGTGGTTCAATTACTCCGCCAACCGAAGCAGGCACCCCCCGAACCAACAAGCAACGGGCATGCGCGCAGCATCACCCCTGCGGCCCCGCCACCAGCATTCGACCTGGTCGCCGCCGTCGAGCGTGAACTGCTTGAATTGATGGCACAGCATCTCAAGGTCGAGGCTGCCGAACTTGATCCGACGGCTCCCATGGAGGAATTCGGCTTCGATTCCGTGGGCATGAACGAATTCGCCAGTGCGCTCGAAGCGCGCTGGAGCCTCGACATCACTCCCGCCGACTTTGTCCAGTGCGATACGATCCGCGCCCTCGCCCAGGCGTTCGTGCGTGATCACGAAGCAGCCCTCCGCAAGCAGTACGAACCGCGCTTGCCATCCATGCCGGACGCACCACCGTCCCCCACCGCCCTCCATCCGCTTCTCGATGCTGCGGATGAATCGCGGAATGGAACGTTTTACAAAACGATTCGCGGCGACGAATTCTTCATGCGCGACCATCGCTTCGCCACTGTCGCGCTGCTCCCTGGCGTCGCGTACCTCGAAATGGCTTGGGCAGCCGCTCAACGCTCGATTGCTGGTGATCGACAGTTCGCTCTGAAGAATGTCGTTTGGGTTCGCCCGATTCGTTTCGAAGGCTCGCCTATTCGCGTTCGTATCCAGATCACCGAGGCGCCCAGCGGCGGAAAGTTTGAGATCGCGTCCGAGGATCTCATCAACCACCGCTGGATTCTCTGCTCCCAGGGCAAGATCGTCTTCGATGTCTCGGAGCCCCATCCGAAACAGATCGACCGAAAGGCGGCCCAGTCGCGAACTACGTCGCACCTCGCCAAGCCGCAGCTCTACGATTTCTTTCGTTCTCGCCAGTTCGATTATGGACCCGCCTTCCAAGCCGTGCAGGAAGTCTGGGCCAATGAACGCGAATTCCTCGCCCGGCTCGAAATTCCTCCCGCCGCCGCCCATGGATTCAATGAATTCCAGCTGCACCCATCCCTCCTGGATGCCTCCCTCCAATCTGGTATAGCGATGGTTCTCGCCGCCGCCGATCCAGCCGCCCAAAACGCGGGTCTGCCCTTCTCCGTGGGTCGTGTGGAGCTTTACCGCCCTCTCGTGCCGAATCCCTGGGTCTACGGACGCCGTGTCGAGACCACTGCCAACTCCGTTACCAACGAGGGTTTCCTGCTCGACGCCGACGGAAATGTCCTCGCATGGCTTTCTGGCTACGTCTCGCGCGCCATTCCGACCTCTCGCGCAAACAATGGAAGCAATGGACATCCGAGCCCAAAAAATGGAGCCGCCTCCAATGGCTCGGGGTCCACTCGAAACGGCCATACAGAACCGACGTCGCGCGCAGCCGCAGCTCCCACCCTTCCTGCCATACAGCCGGGGTCGGAATCCGACACTGTAGTTATCTCGATCCCCGAGTGGGTGGCTGCACCTGTCCCCGGGATTGCTCAGGAGCTTCGCACCGCATCCGTTCTCGCCTTTGTGCAGGACGACGTGGCGGCCAGCCGCCTTGCCGTACAGTTGCTGCCGATTCAAATCGCGACCGTTCGCCCCGGCCGGGAATTTCGTGCTCTCGATCGCGCCCGATGGGAGATTGATCCGCTCCAACTAGACCACTACAACCGGCTTTTTGCCGAGCTTCGCGCCGCTGGCCGCGTCCCGTCGGTCGTGCTGCATGCCGGAGCGTTCGACAAATCGATCGCACTCTCTCCGGCGGCGCCGGTTCCTTCCACTTTGGTCAGTCTGGTGAATCTTGCTCAGGCCTGGCTCACCCCACGAAGCGCCGGACCCGCCGCGATTTTCCACGTTCATACCGAAGCTCATCCGAGCCACGACATGGTGGACGGCTTCCTGCGCAGCCTCGGTCAAGAGTTTCCTGCCTTGAACGGTGGAGTGCTCCGCGTCGAAAGCCTCGATGACCTGCCCGCGCTCTGGAAGGCCGCACCTGGCGCTTATCCCGGCATCTCCCAATTCCGCGTCGTCGAGGGACATTGGGAAACGCGCCGCCTCCGCGAACTGAATCCGACTCAATCGCAACACGTTGCTCTCAAAAGCGGTGGCGTTTACCTCATCACCGGCGGTCTCGGCGGGCTGGGCCAACTCCTGGCCCGAGATCTAGCCCAGAAACATCGGGCGAAACTTGTCCTGTGCGGTCGTTCCCAGCTCTCGCCCGAACACCAAGCTTTCATTCGGGAACTCCAACAATCGGGCGCGGAGGTTCTCTATCAACCTGCGGATGTGACGGATCGCAACGCGCTTTCGAGTCTTCTTTCAGCCGCCAGGGCGCAATGGGGCGCTATCCACGGCGTGTTTCATTGTGCCGGAATCCTTCGGGATGGCGCATTTATTCGCAAGACTCAGGCCCAGTTCGATGAAGTCCTCCGGCCGAAACTGCTTGGCGCGACCCACTTGGATGAACTGACTGCGCAGGACCGGCTCGATGCCTTCGTCCTCTTCTCCTCCGTTACGTCCATCTCAGGCAGCCGCGGGCAAACCGACTACGCCAGCGCCAATCGGTACCTCGACGCTTTCGCCGCCTGGCGCGAAGCCGAGCGCCGCGCGCACCGTCGCTCCGGCCGCACCGTCTCGATCAACTGGCCTCTGTGGGTCGAAGGCGGCATGAGCATGCCCGCCGCGATGCTGCCGCGTATGCGCGCCGCCATCGGCATGGCTCCCCTGCCCTCCGCGGCGGGCCTTGCGGCCCTCCAAACGGCGCTCGCCATCGACGCCTCTCAAGTCGTGGTCCTTTACGGCGATGCCGCCAAATTACGCGACAACTTTGGCATCCAGCCCCCTGCTGTTCACGAACCGGCAACCGCCTCCACGCCATTGGTCAAAGCGGGCATTACCGAATCCGAAGTCGTTCTCATGCTCTCGGATATTCTTTCGCGGACGCTCAAGATTCCCACTGCGGACCTCGATCCCGAAGCCGATCTCGGCGAATTCGGCCTCGACTCCATCGTCGCGATGGAAGTTCTCAATAAATGCGAGGAGAAGCTCGGTTGCCCGGTGGATCCCTCAGCGGTCTTCCAATTCCCGACCATCGCCCAACTCGCGTGCCATCTGGCGCAATCCGTCTCGGTCCGCCCGCCCGCCGAGACTCCGGAATCGGTCCGTGAAGCCCAAGCAGATCCGGTCGTTGCCTCTGTGCCGTCCGTCAATCAGTCTCTCCACCGCGCCACAGCACCGGGCACGCCATCGCCCATCGCGGTTATCGGCCTCTCCTGTCGCCTCCCCGAGTCGCCGACCATCGACTCCTTTTGGAAGAATCTGCGCGAAGGCCGTTGTCTCGTCGGCGAAGTGCCCGCGAGCCGCTGGAGCATCGCCAACCATTACAGCCCGAATCGAAACGCCCCCGGCAAATCGAACTCGAAATGGGCCGCCCTCCTTGACGATCCTTATGCCTTCGACAACGAATTCTTCAAGATCGGCGATGTCGATGCCCGCGTCATGGATCCCCCGCACCGCATCATGCTCGAAATCGCCGAGGAATTGTTCCGGGACTCAGGCTATACGCGTGAGGAAATCCGCGGGCGCCGCATCGGCGTCTTCGTCGGCGGCGGCGAGTCCGCCTATCTCATGAGCAACCGGGACCGTTTGTCCGAGGAGGAACTCCAGCACCTCGTGGTCAACACCACCCAAAACATGATGGCTGCGCGGATTTCCGACTTCTACGATATCCACGGCCCCGCGTGGACGATGGATACCGCCTGCTCGTCGTCGATGGTCGCCATTCATTCAGCCTGTCAGAGCATCCGTTCCGGCGAGTCCGAATGGGCGGTCGCCGGCGGCGTGCATCTTCTCATAGAACATTGGAGCCATGTGGCCTTCAGCAAGGCCGGCGTGCTTGCTCCCGACGGCGTTCCGCGCGTGTTCGACCGCAACTCCCGTGGCTTTGTTCTCGGTGAGGGCGCCGGCCTCGTGCTCCTGAAGCCGCTGGATGCAGCCCTCCGCGATGGCGATCGCATCGACGCGCTCATCTTGAGCACCGCCGTCAACAACGACGGGCACACCATGGGCATCACGACCCCCAACCAGAATGCTCAGATCGAAGTTCTGAAAATGGCTTACCAGAATGCTGGAGTCAGTCCCGCCTCGCTTTCCTATCTCGAAGCCCATGGGACCGGCACCCTGCTGGGCGATCCCATCGAGATCAAGGCTGCCACCGAGGTATTCCGGCAATCTTCAAGCGAGAAGCAGTTTTGCGGCGTCGGCTCGGTGAAGTCGAATCTGGGCCATTGCCTTCGCGCGGCCGGCATCACGAGCGTGCTCAAGGTCATTCTTGCCCTGCGGCATCGCGAGATTCCGCCGACCCTGAATTGCGCTGAACCGCATCCCCGTTTCCATTTCGAGGAATCGCCGTTCTATCCCGTCCGCGCCCTGCAACCTTTTCCCGTGCGGGCCGGTGTCCGCCGCGCCGCTGCCTCCTCCTTCGGCTTCGGCGGCACGAATTGTCACATCGTCTTCGAAGGTTTCGATTCCGCGGCGTCCAGGCATTCCGTTCGACGCCATTCCTTGCCCCCGCCGGTGTTTCATCGTCGGCGCTTTGCGGTCGAAGCGAAGCCGGAGTCCATCGGCCTGGTCGATGCTGCTCACCAGCCATCGGCAGCCCCCGCTTCGATCTCTCCCAAGCCTGTAACTCCCTCTACCACCGGCCACGCTGATCCCGTTGTTGATTCACCCTCTGCGCAGCGTTCCAGCAATCCGCCCGCATCTCCCCTAGCAACAGCCGTTCAGGCTGTCCCACCCATTACGCCGCCTCGTCCCGCCGCTCCATTGGCCCGCCCCTTGCTCACGGCAACCGATCTTTCAGCCGCCATCGAACAACTCCTCGCCGAACGTGTCGCCAAGCACTTGGACGCCCCGGTTCACGAGATTGCGCTCGAAACGAACTTCATGGACCTGGGAATCGACTCCGTTGCGCTTGTCCAACTGGCCCAGGAAGTCGAGAAAGAGTTGCAGATCGAACTCTACCCGACGCTGTTCTTCGAATATCAGAATATTCGCGAGCTCTCCGCCTATTTTACCCGCGAACACGGCGAGCGATTCGCCGCCTTCTTCGGAAAATCGCACACCCAGCCCGTGCCCGAACCCGGCCCGGCGATCCCGGCCTCTTCACCCGAAGTTGCTCCGGCACCGGAAGCAACGCCGCTTCCAGTGCCGTCGGCCGCCACCCGACTCGCCCCAGTCGCGACAAATGGCGCCAGTTCCACTCGCTCGACTCGCGTGCGCGATATCGCCATCATCGGCATGGCTGGCCGGTTCGACAGCGCCAACAACGTTGACGATCTCTGGCGCCACCTCTCGAGCGGGGCCGATCTCATCCGCGAAGTTCCGGAGGATCATTTCGATTACCGCCCCTGGTTCGATCCTCACCCCCAGGTGCCCGATAAGCTTTACTGCAAATGGGGAAGCTTCCTCGACCAGGTCGACCGCTTCGACGCCGGATTCTTCAAGGTCGCCGAGCGCGAGGCGCAACTGATGGATCCCCAGATGCGCATCCTCCTCGAAGTGATGCAGCACACCGCCGAATCGGCCGGCTGGGCCGGGCGCATCCGTGGCACACGCACCGGCGTCTTCGTGGGGTCGTGCTTCCACGATTATGGCGATCAAATGATGAGCATGGGCAAATCCATCGAAGCCTTCGACGGCACGGGCAACGCCGCCTCCATGCTCGCCAATCGTCCCTCCTACTTCTGGAATCTCCGCGGCCCCAGCATGCTGGTCGATACCGCCTGCTCCTCCTCCATCGTTTCCCTCCACCTCGCTTGCCAGGCTCTCCGCAACGGCGAGTGCGACATGGCCTTTGCGGCGGGTATCAACCTCGCCCTCGGCCCGCTCCATCTCGTCTACTTCTGCAGCATCGGGGCTCTTTCGCCAACCGGGCGCTGCCACACCTTCGATGCCCGCGCGGACGGCTACGTTCCGGCCGAAGCTATTGCGTGCGTCCTCCTCAAGCCGCTCGATCAAGCTATCGCGGACGGCGACTCCATCCAGGCTGTCATTAAGGGCACGGCAGTCAATCACGGCGGCTACGCGAACACCCTTACCGCCCCCAGCCCTCAACTGGAGGCCGAGGTGCTCGTCCGGGCCTGGGAGGACGCCGGCATCCATCCCGAATCGCTCGGCTACATCGAGGCGCACGGCACCGGCACCAAGCTCGGCGATCCGGTTGAGATTCAAGGCATGAAGCTCGCCTTCCAGCGCTACACCTCGAAGACCGGATTTTGTGCCATCGGTTCGGCCAAGGCTCATCTCGGTCACGCGGAAGGAGCCGCCGGCATCGTCGGCATCATCAAGACCGTTCTCTCGCTCCGGCATCGGCAGATTCCCGCCCTGCCCGATTTCAAAACGCTGAACCCATTGATTCAACTCCAGAATTCGCCGCTCTATATCAACTCCGCGCTGCAACCCTGGACCCACGCGCCCGACGGCGTCCTGCGCGCGGGTGTGAGTTCTTTCGGCTTCGGCGGAACCTACGGGCACGCCGTTCTCGAATCGTACGAGGCCAAACCCCGCACCCCGGTTCCGCCTGCCACTCCCGAAATCCTGCTTTTCTCCGCCCGTTCCCCAGAGCGTCTCGCGGCCTTGCTGGAGGCATGGGATCATTGGCTCGCGAGCCCGGCATCGGCTCACATCGAACTTCGCGATATCGCGGCCACCCTCCAGTTCGGGCGCGATCATTTCGAACACCGGCTGGCGTTTGTCGCACGCGACCATGCCGAACTTCGAGCACGCCTCGATCTGGCCCGCACCGGCACGGTGTCTCCTCAAATCTTGACCGGGACGGCCAGTCGCAACCAGGCCCGATTTGGCCAGACTCCGGAGGACATCGACTACTTCCGCGCGCTCGCCACCGGCGGCCAGCTCGAAAAGCTTGCCGCGCTCTGGCTCTGGGGCGTCGATATCCCCTGGTCGAAACTCTACGAAAATACGGATCGTCGCCCGGTTCCGCTGCCGGGCTATCCTTTCGAACGCCGCCGCTACTGGCACACCGACAGTGGAACCACCGCCAATGCCCAACCGCGACCGGTTCAAGAAGGTCTGCTGGCCGAGCCAGATGCGCTCAAGGTCTCCTCACCTTCGTTGCCTGGCGAGGAACCGGCCCCGCCATCGGCATCCGCACCGTTGCCGGTTCCGTCCCTCAAAAGCCCGGGTTCAAATCTTGAAGTTGCTGGCTTCATCCGTCAAAGCATCGCCAAACTGGTGCGCATTCCGGAGGCACGCATCCAGGAATCGGCAGAACTAACTAGCCTTGGGTTCGACTCCATCATGGCCATGCAGTTGATCCGGCAATTGCAGGAGACTTATGGCGTTCGTCTCTATGTCAATGAAGCGCAACTTCAACCGACTTTCGGCGGCCTTGTCCGCTATCTCGCCGCCCAGATTCCAGAGAGCCCGATCGCCGATCCTCCGGCCACCCCTGCCCAGCCCGTCGCACCCGTCTTCTTGCTCTCCGCACCGCGCTCCGGTTCGACCTTGCTCCGAGTCATGTTGGCCGGTCACTCGAAGCTCTTTTGCCCTCCGGAACTCCATTTGCTTCCGTTCGATGATCTGGCGGCTCGCGCCTCGCTTCTCGCCGGCCCCGCCAGCTTCCTCGGCGAAGGTCTTCCGCGCGCCCTGGTCGAGCTGAAGAGTTGCCCCCCTGGCGAGGCCGTCGGCCTCGTGAACTCATGGATCGAAGAACGACGAACCACGCCCGAAGTGTATCGCAGCCTCGCTTCACTGGCGGGCGGGCGCCTCGTTATCGACAAAAGCCCCTCCTACGGCGAGAACCTTGATGCGCTCAAGCGCAGCCGCATCTGGTTCCCGGACGCAAAGTACATCCTGCTCGTTCGGCACCCGCTCGCCGTCATGGAGTCGTTCGTCCGCAATCGTTTCGACAAACTCCTCCAACGCCCCGGCACGGATCCCTGGAATGCCGCCGAAGAGGTGTGGCTCCGCACCAATCGAAATCTCGTGGCGTTCCGCGAATCGCTTCCACCGGACCGTTGGGTCGAAGTTCGTTACGAGGATTTGGTCGCGGCACCGCAAGTCATCGCCACGCGCCTCTGCGAGTTTCTCGGCGTGCCCTTCGAAGCGGCTCTGCTGAAGCCTTATGATGGCCAGCGCATGACAGATGGCCTTCACTCCGTCTCGATCTCGATTGGCGACCCAAATTTCCAATCGCATCAGGAGATTGATCCCGCGTTGTCCGAAGGCTGGCGCGCCCGGCTCAGCGAAATCCCAGTACTCAGTCCCGAGACCACCGCGGTTGCCGCCGCACTCGGGTATGATGTGCCGCAACATAACTCGGCCGGGAGCCGGCTGCTTCCGGCTCAGCGTGAATTCCTCGCTCATGCCGGGCCTCAACCCATCTGGAATCTCGAACACCGGCTCCGGCTCCAGTTTCACCAGCCGCTCGACCGCGCACGCCTCGAAACCGCCGTTCAGGCTGTCGTAGTCCGGCATCCCTCCCTGCATGGCCGGTTCACACGAAGCGGCCTGTCGACTTGGGCTGCCGTAAAATTCGACGCCGCCCCTTCGTTCGCCATCGATTGGCAGGATTTCTCGAACCTCGCCGTCGCCGATCGAGACGCCGCTCTCTCCGCACATCTTGCCGGGCTCAGTAGTGCTCTCGATCTCCGAAAGGCTCCGTTGCTCAAGCTCTCGGTAGTCGACTGCGGCTCAAGTATCCACGAATGGCTCTTTTGCTGGCATCATCTCATCGGTGACGGACGCTCCTCCTCCATCTTCCTGCAGGAAGTCCTGGCCGAGTACGAATCCTCTCAATTCCGTCCAAAATTCGAGGAAAGCTGGAATTCTTATGCGCATGCCATCGAAGTCCTCCTTGATCGGAGTGGCGCAGCCCACACCGAATTCTGGCGCGACCACCTCCAGGGATTCACTCGCACCGGTCTGCCGCTCGATCTGCCTGGTACGGTGGGCTGCTTCAGTTCCGAGCAGGAGTATCGGGTGCCCGTGGAACCCAGCGCGATGCCTTCCTTCGAGATCTGCGCTGCCGCGCTCTATCGAGCCGTCGCCGAATGGACTGGAAGCGCGGACGTCGTTCTCGCTCATCGCTTCCACGGCCGCCGCCTTCAGGCGAAGCCGGCTGACGATCCGATCGGTTGCTTCGCCCTTGATGTCCCGATCCGCCTCAAGGCAGACACCGAAGCCGGTGTAGCGCAGTTCCGCGAAACCTTCGCCCGGCTCCCGGCCTCAGGCATCACCTACCTGCCGCTAGTCCTGAGCGGCAGTTTGCCTCCCGTACGCGGCCTCACGGGCATCCGGCTCAACTATCAGCCTTGGCCGATCCTCGACCATGGACCGTCCTGCGAAGTTTTATCTGTCGCGGTCCGCCCCACGCTCGCCCAGGATCAACCGCGCGACTTTGCCGTCGACTTCATTGTCCGCGCCCTGCCCGGAGGGGCTTGGACCCTGATCGTCCGATATTCCGAACTGCTGCACCACGAGAGCACCATCGTCCGGCTTGCCCAACGCTGGCGGGAACTCATCGGTTCACCAGCCCACGCATGACCGAACCCGCGCCGGGAAAAATTCATTGGGGGAGTGTCTGCGAAGTGCCGCTGGCCATCGCCAGTTACGTGCTGTTCCGAGCCACTCGGGCCGGCCTGCAAATCCTCTCGCGCCTCCACCAGGCGCGCCACCCCGCGCAAGCTCGCCGGTGGCAATTGATCGATGCGAAATTCCTGGCCCGCCCCGGAGCGCTTCCTGTGCTGCTGACCACCGCGCCCCGCTGGAACCCGCACGCCACCATCGCCACCCTCGGCCCGATCCAGATCGATCGCGAGATTACGTTCGAGGCCGACACCGCCCGCGCAGCCTGTCCGTCCTGGTTCTTCGTCCTCTATAGCCATCCCGACCGCCGAACCCTTGCTTGCGTCAGTTCGCTTGACACCTCGGCCGCCGGTTGGCCATCCATCCGCGTGCCCGCTCCGGGCCGGTATCTGCTCGCGGCGCGTTATTACAGCCTCCACGGCGATGCCCGTTTTCCCGCCGTCCGCATCGACGGCCAGTCCTTCACCGACGGTGCCCCGGCCCCTCGCGACGCCAACCGCTTTTACGAAACCCTCCACCGCCGCGCCAATCCATTTTACTATTGCCTCGCTTATCACTGCTGGCCGATGCTTCGTTCGAGCCGGTTGCCCCGCCCGTGCGTGGAAAGAACCTTCCTTCCGGTGGGAAATCCGGAGACGGAATTCCGCTACGGAACCATCGAACGGGGGCAGCGCGTGGATTGCCGCATGAATGCGAGCCATTTCGAAACCTGGAACCTGTTCGTCACGATCTATTCGCGACACAGCCTCCCTGTGCTCTGGTACCAGGTGTCGCCGGGTCAGCAGGGCCCGGGAACAGCTTCACCCGTCCAAGGGTTCTACTTAATCCGGCTCCAGCGCACCTCGGGACAGGCCTCACCGGCCGTTCCGGCCGATTTCTCCTGCCGGATTGTCGGCGAATCCCCCCGCGGCGCCCCCGCGGCGAGTTAACCGACACGCATGGAGACCGCCGTTAACACAGCTCCGCCAACGCCTGCGCCGCCCGCGCGCCGCCCCGTTCTGGCAGCGCTGCCGCGCCGCAAGGCGTCCAATAAAGGCGCCCCCACGGCCTCGGTTTTGGCCCTGCCGCCCCGGCGCCAGCTCAAGGCCCCCGCATGGCGCGCGGCCGGTCGTCTTCTGCTCTGGGTCTGGCGGTTCGCCGGTTATTACCTGGGGAACTTCCTGGCCAAACTCAAAGGAGCCAACGGCCCCGCCGAAAGGGCCGTCCGCCTGCGGGTCATGCTCGAAACGATGGGCCCGACCGCCGTCAAAATGGGCCAGCAGCTCTCCGTTCGGGCCGATCTTCTCTCTCACGAATACTGCGACGAACTGAGCAAGATGCTCGACAGCGTTCCGCCCTTTCCCGTCGCCGAGGCGATCAAGATTGTCGAACGATCGATCGGCCGTCCGCTCGAAGATGTCTTCGAAACTTTCGATCCCGAGCCGATCGGTTCCGCCTCGCTGGCCTGCGTGTACCAAGCGAAATTACACGCCGGCGATCTGGTCGCCGTCAAAGTCAAGCGCCCCGGCATCGGCGAACAGCTCGCCACCGATCTGACGGCCATCTGCTGGCTCTGCAGCTTGGCCGAATTATTCGGCGTGCTGCGGAGCGGCCTGACGCAGAATTTTCAACTCGAGCTGACCCGGATGCTGACCGAGGAACTCGATTTCACGCTCGAGGGCCGGTATACCGATATCTTTCGGCGAGACGCCAAGAAGCACAAGTACGTGTCCGCGCCCCGGGTTTACCATGAGTTTTCCAGCATCAATGTCCTGGTCACCGAGTTCGTGGCGGGGGCGCTGCTCGGGGAGATCCTCTACGCGATCGAACGGAAGGACCGGAGTGCGCTCAACGATTTCATGGCCCGCGGGTTCGATCCCCAGCTCATCGCCAAGCGCATGCTCCACATATTCTGGTGGGAGCTTTTCGAAAGCCGCTTTTTCCACGCCGACCCCCATCCTTCGAACATCATCGTCAAACCGGACAACACGCTGGTCATGATCGATTTCGGCTCCTGCGGCGCCGTCTCCAGCCGCATCCGCCGCAAGCTCACTTCCTTTAACCGGTTCATGGTGACGGACGACCTGAACGGCATGGTGCAGACCACCATCTCGATGCTCGAACCGCTGCCGCGGTTCGATGTCGACAGTTTTTATCAGGAATTGCTCGGGATTTACCGCGAGGGGTTCATCGCTCACAAAAGCAAGAACGCCCCCTGGTTCGACAAGTGTTCCGGCGGCATGTGGATGAAGGTGATCGTGGTGAGCCAGAAGTACAACCTGCCGATGACGCTGGACACGGTTCGCATCTTTCGCGCCAATTTTCTCTACGATTCCATCGTGTTCCGGCTCGATGTCGGCGTCGATCCGCAGGCCGAGTATATTAAATATGCCGAACGGTTGGACCGCAAAAACCGCCGCCGCATGGTGCGCGGCATGCTGGCGCGGGCGTGCGGCCCGCTCGATTCGGATTTCACGCGCCAGGCGGAGGTGAACCAGATGTTCGAGAACGCGTTCGAACGGATGAAACAGTTCCTCGACGAGCCGCGCTACAACTTCGCCTTCACCATCGGCAAGGTGGCCTACGCGATGACGGTCATGATCAAGTCGCTCTTGTTCATGGCCGGGTTCACGCTGGGGGTCTCCGGAGCGCGCGTCGCCTACGTCCACTTCACCACGGAGTCGACCCCGGCCTCGCTTTGGGGCGCCATCACCTGGATGTTCTCGAACAAGCTGATCCTGGCCGTGTTGTTCGGCAGCGCGCTGCTGACGGTGCGCAAACTCCTGATGAAGCTGGAGGATGTCGAAATCGAAGCCAAGTGAGCTCCCGCCGTTCACGCTGCTGCAGCCGCTGGGGCTGGCGAGAACCGGACGGACCGTGGCGGGTTTCTTCGCGGCAGCGTTTCGGACCGAACGGGCGGCGATCGAACAGGCTGCTCCTTCCTTTCTGAATCCGGCGGAGCTGGCTTATCTGGGGGACCTGCAATTCCCCCGCCGCCGGGAGAGTTTTCTCCTGGGCCGGTTCGCGGCGAAGCAGGCGCTCGGGGCGGCGGTGGGGCGAGCGGACCTGGCGGAGCTGGAAATCATCAAGGGCGTCTTCGACCAACCGGTCCCCCTGGCGCCGGCCGAATTGTCCATCGCCCATTCCGCCGGCGCGGCGGTGGCGGTGGCCTGCCAGGCCGGGCACCCGATCGGGATCGATCTGGAATTCATCGATCCCACCAAGGCGGATGCCTTGACCTCTTGCGTTACAGCGGCCGAAGAGGCGCTGGTGCGCTGCGTGCCGGAGCCGCTGGAAGTGCGGCGGTACCTCCTCTGGACGATCAAGGAATCGCTCTCGAAAGTGTTGCGCTGCGGGTTGATGACGCCCTTCAAACTGCTGGAGGTGACGGCCTTGGAGCGGGACAGCAGCGGAGCCTGGTGCGCGCTGCTGGCCAACTTTCCGCAATACAAGGCGCGGGCCTGGCTGATCGAAGGGTATGCGCTCTCCCTCCTCCTGCCTAAGAATACCGAAACCCGCTTTGACCCCTCGCTGATGGCGGAAGGCTTGAAGGGCTGCCGCCGGGACTGACGGCCTGGGTTGGAGGTTGGTTCTGTCCGGATGCGGGAAATGTAGACTTCCGGGGTGACGGGAGGGGGTTGGAACGGGTGAAGGGCGGGTCATTTTGCGTGCAGGAAGTCCTATTTACGCGGGTTTCGTGGGGGTGGGCGC
>CAYZKY010000004.1:0-93256 GCA_964478815.1 uncultured Verrucomicrobiota bacterium | reverse complement strand
TCCCCGTCAGCGGCGATCACCAGTCCAAGCTCACCCTGATGTCCGAATCCCTCCGCAACGACGGCCGGGTGTGGGTGCCGAAGACGAAGGGAGACAAACGTTCCGCGAGCCAGATTCCCGAAGGGGAGCGCGATTACTTTCTCGAGCGCAAATACCCCAGCTTCGGCAATCTCGCGCCGCGCGACATTTCCTCCCGCGCCGCCAAGGAGGCGTGCGACGACGGCCGCGGCGTCGGCCCCGGCGGGTTGGGCGTCTACCTCGATTTCGCGGATGCCATCAAGCGCCTCGGCGCGCCAACGATTCAGGAGCGTTACGGCAACCTGTTCGACATGTACCGCACCATCACCGGCGAGAACGCCTACCAAGTGCCCATGCGCATCTACCCGGCGTTGCACTACACGATGGGCGGGCTTTGGGTGGACTACAACCTGATGAGCAACATCCCCGGCCTGTTCGTCCTGGGCGAAGCCAATTTCTCCGATCACGGCGCGAACCGGCTGGGCGCCAGCGCGCTGATGCAAGGGCTCGCGGATGGCTACTTCGTGATTCCGTACACCATCGGCCACTACTTCGCCTCGCACAAAACCGCGCGGCCTGCCACCTCTCATCCTGAGTTCAAAAAAGCGGAGGAAACCATTCGCGCGCAAACAAAGCGCTTTCTCTCGATGGGCGGCAAGCGCACGCCGACCTCCTTCCACCGCGAGCTGGGCAAGATCATGTGGGAACAGTGCGGCATGGCCCGTTCCGAGCAGAGCCTGAAGCTGGCGCTCAAACGGATTCCGGAGCTGCGGCAGGAGTTCCACCAGAATCTGCAGGTGACCGGTTCTGGCGAGGAGCTGAACCAGACCCTCGAACAAGCCGGCCGCGTCGCGGACTACCTCGAATTCGGCGAGCTGCTCTGCACCGACGCCCTCATGCGCCGCGAGTCGTGCGGCGGCCATTTCCGCACCGAATTCCAGACGCCCGATGGCGAGGCGCAGCGCGACGACGAAAATTTCTCGTTTGTCGGCGCTTGGGAATTCCAGGGAGCGGACAAGGCTCCCCTCCTGCACAAGGAGCCGCTCGTCTACGAAGAGCTGAAAATGAGCCAGCGCAGCTACAAGTAATTCCATGAATCTCACGCTCAAAGTCTGGCGGCAGAAAAACGGCCGGGATTCCGGCCGCTTCGCGACCTACGAGGCGAAGAACGTCCTCGAGGACATGTCTTTCCTCGAAATGCTCGACGTCGTGAACGAGGACCTCCTCGCGCGCGGCGAGGAACCGATCGCCTTCGATTCCGATTGCCGCGAAGGGATCTGCGGAGCCTGCTCGCTCGTGATCGACGGCACGCCTCACGGCGGCCACAAGGGCACCGCCACCTGCCAGTTGCACATGCGCCACTTCCGGGACGGGCAGACCGTCACCATCGAGCCCTGGCGCGCCAAGTCCTTCCCCATCGTCAAGGATCTCGTCGTCGATCGCAGCGCGTTCGACCGGATTATCCAGAAGGGCGGATTCGTCTCCGTTTCGACCGGCGGCGCGCCGGACGGCAATGCGATTCCCGTGCCGAAGGAAGATCAGGAAGTGGCGATGGACGCCGCCGCTTGCATCGGTTGCGGGGCCTGTGTGGCCGCCTGCAAGAACGCCTCCGCCATGCTCTTCGTCTCCGCCAAAGTCTCCCACCTCGCTCTCCTCCCCCAAGGCCGCGTCGAGCGCGAACGCCGCGTCCTGAACATGGTCGCCCAAATGGACCAGGAAGGCTTCGGCAACTGCACCGTCACCGGCTCCTGCGAAGCCGTCTGCCCCAAGGAAATCCGCCTCGAAAACATCTCCCGCCTCAACCGCGAATACCTCCGCGCCCTTCTCGCGAAGTGAGTCGGCGACAGGGGGCGTGGGAAGCGTACTCGGCGCCGGATCGACATCTTTCCGAAACGTCAGAGTACGGTCACACCGCACCTTCCTGCGGCATCTTTGAGTGGGCCATCCTTGCACCCGAGTGGAATCCCCCGGCGCAGACAAAGTTCAAGGTAGGCCGCGTCGTAGCTGCTTAGGGAATACTTGGAGGCCAGTTGGGAAATGGTCGTGAAGGCCAGATGAGCCATCTCGTAGTCGATTTTGATCGACAGGCGGTTTAGCCAGTTTATTGAGGACAATCGTTCGATTTCCGTCAGTTTTCGGCGCCGGACCAAGACCAAAAGGACGTTGGCTACCTCCAACGGCCAGAGCGCCGGTGCTTCGACCGGAGTGCCCTCGCGAACGGAAGCCAGCAAGCGTTGCGTGGCCGCTGTGGCTTGCCCGGGGTGCACCATCCGATAGCCACCGAAGCGTCGACGACGAACGGTTTCGTCACCTCCGGCCCTCTTCGATGGCGTCTCGCACTTCCGCGTCGGAGAGGGTGTCGGCGTCGTGTGATCGACGACGGATGTCCTCCTGCAGTTGCAGCAAACCGTCCACTGCCGCTCGAACTTCCCCGAGATCCCGGCCGCTCTCGGGAATCAGGCGCGCGATCGGCCGCTCATCTCGCGTGATTTGAATTTCCTCGCCCTGCGCGACGCGCTCGATCAACTCGCCGAAACACAATCGGGCTTCCTGTGTGGTGACGGTGCTCATTTCATTTATTCCTGCACACCGCTAACTTAGCACGGGAACCACCCTTGGGAACGGGGATTCCGTTTCCAGCCGCTGAAGCCAGCCGATTGATTGATCGCCAACAGTCCGTGTTCCAAATCTGCGCGAGATGCGGTCAGGCCCCCCGCAATTACTGGTTCAAATGAGGCTCGTTATCCGCGTTCCACCGCCGCCGCATGTCTGCGGTCCGAGCGATCGCCTTGTCCTGCCGGATGAATTCGGCGTGCCCGTCGCAGAACATGAAGACCGCCCCGCCGCCCTGGCTGGATTTGATCTTCCCGGCGCCCGCTTTCGGCTTGCCGCTGCCCCCGTGCCGGCTGCTCGGCCACTCGGCTTGTTCCGGGCCCGTCGGTGTCCCATCGGACGGGTCGATCGCCGTATCCCACACGCCATCCGACCGGCTGTCCGCCAGGCAGATCATGTCCGCTGGCGATTTCACATGCGATTCCAGCGGCTCGATATGCCACGGCTCCGTCCCGCCGCCAATGTCTCCGCCCAGCCCTTGGTACGGCTTCGAGAACTCCGCCACCGCTCCCCAGTCGTTATAGCCATAGGTAAACCCCGTTTGCGGCGTCAACCGCATCGGCGCGCCCGACTTCGTATCGTTCGTGTAATAAAACCGCGAATTCTCGGTCGGGCAGTTCCACACCGAGAGATTGCTCGCGGCGTACTTCAACAATCGCGGCGGGTAAATGATCTCCCCCTTCGTCACCAGGTAATGTCCCGGGTACCGATTGTAGTCGCCCAGGTAAAGCTGGAGGGCCAGGCCGATCTGGCGCAGGTTGTTCAGACACTTCGTCTGGTGCGCGCGCCCCTTGGCTTTGGCGAGCGCCGGCAGCAGCATGCCCGCCAGAATCGCGATAATGGCGATCACGACCAGCAATTCGATCAGCGTAAAGGCCAGTCTCGAACGTTTGATTGGGTTCGGTTTCATGGGTCTCTCCGTTTGGTCAATTTGATCGCGGACGCATCGCGGATGGTTCCAGTGCAGTGGTTTCCGTAAGCCTAGCAACTCGCCCCAACCCCGGCAATGACTCCTTTCGCGGCACAGGCCCAGCCCCGCCAGCCCGGCCCAACCGAGCAAGCGGCGCTGGCCAAACACCCCGGATGGCAGTAATATCGCCCCCGATCAAAAGATCATTTGCGACGGCATGCTGCCCGCCGATTATCATATGCACACCCCGCTGTGCCACCACGCCGTCGGGGAACCGGTCGATTACGCCGCCCACGCCTTGAAGGTGGGGCTGCGCGAAATCGGCATGTCCGACCACAGCCCGATGGAGCGCGACGACTTCGACGATTGGCGCATGAGCTTCGCCAACCTCGACGAATACGTCGAAAAGGTCCGCCGCGCCCAGCGCGAGTATCCCCAGCTCTCCATCAAGCTTTCGCTCGAAGTCGACTACCTCCCCGGCCACGAAGAGTGGATTCGCGAACTCGCCGCCCGCCATCCCTGGGATTACTTCATCGGTTCCGTCCACTACGTGTCGGAATCCTGGGATCTCGACAACCCCAAGAAACTCTCCGAATGGAGCCGCCGCGATCCGTTCGAAGTCTGGACCGCCTATTTCGAGCGCCTCACCCAGGCCGCCGAATCCCGCCTCTTCGACACCATCGGCCACGCCGACCTCTGCAAGAAATTCTGCTTTTATCCGGAGCAGGATTGCACTCACCTCTTCCGCGCCTTCCTGAAAGCCGCCAGCCGGAACAACATCGCCATCGAGATCAACACCGCCGGCTTGCGCAAAGACTGCAAGGAAATGTACCCCAGCCCGGCCATCGTCCGCCTGGCGCAGGAATACCGCGTCCCGCTGACCTTCGGTTCGGACGCCCATGCCCCGGGCGAGGTCGGTCTCAACTTCGCCGAAGCCATCCAGCTCGCCCGCGATTCCGGCCACACCCACTGGCGCCGCTTCACCCAGCGCCGCGGCGAAGACCTCCCGTTCTGATCGTGCGGCGGCTCACCTAGCCCGCCTCCCGCGCTTGACCGCCGGGATCGCCTCGATTACCTGATTTCATAGAGAAATCCAGTTGTACGGCTATGAAAAATCTTACATCTCTCTTTGCCCTCGTTCTCTTCGCCTCCGCCATGCGCCTCCCCGCCGCCGAGGCGAATCTTGAAGCCATGAAGAAATCCGTCGCCGAAGCGATCAAGGTCTTCAAGAAGGCCGACTCCAGCCTGGAATCCTGCCTCCAAAAAGCCGCTGGCTACGCCGTCTTTCCCGAAGTCGGCAAAGGCGGGCTCGTGTTCGGCGGAGCGCGGGGGCACGGCCTCGTTTACGAGCAGGGCAAACTGATCGGCAAGGTCACGCTCACTCAGGCCACTTTCGGCGCGCAGATCGGCGGCCAGGTCTTCCGCGAACTGGTGTGCTTCGAAACGCCCTCCGCCCTCGAAGCCCTGAAGAAAAGCACCATGGAAATGAGTGCCCAGGTCGGTGCCGTGGCCGCCGCGGAAGGCGCCGCCCAAAATGCCAAGTACCGCGAAGGCGTCCTCGTCTTCACCCGCCCCGTCAAAGGCCTCATGGCCGAGGCCAGCGTCGGCGGCCAGAAGCTCAAGTTCGAAGCGATCAAGGAATAGTCGCCGCTGCGGCCGGCCGGCCGCTCCCGTGCCACCGCTCCTTCCGCGGGGCCTGCCCTTATGAACGTTCTTTCACCTTCGGTTAAGGATTCGTTCACGCGGCCTCGGGCAATCTCCCCCGCATGAACTCGTTGCGTGCGCGACTGCTGGTCGGCGTCGGCTTGCTCCTCGCCCTCGGCCTCGCCGTTATGGGCTGGCTCGCCTGGCGGCAAATCCTCCGCCAGGTCGAAAAGGCCGCCCTCCAGATGGCTGGCGATAAAGCCTGGATCCGCGCCCGCACCATCAATCCCGATAGCCCCACCTTCGCCGCCTGGATGCTTCACCCGTGGGGTTTCGATCAGCACTACACCGCCCTCTTCGACAAGGAAGGCCGCCGCCTCGGCGGCACCACCAACGCCCCCTACGAACTGCCGATCAACCCCAGGTTCCTCCAGACGCGCGAACCCTACCTCCGTTTCCAGACCGAACTCGTGCAAGAGCCGGAGCCGGCCGCCGTCGGCGTCTATCCCGTTTACTACGTGCGCGGCGGACACCACGTCTCCGCCTGGTCCCAGGCCATCGTCCCCCTCCGCTTCTGGGAGAAGGATCTCCACGATTTCCAGCGCAATCTCTGGCTCACCGGCCTCTTCGCCTGGCTGGCCGGGATGAGCCTCATCGCCTTTATCGCCAGCGGCTGGCTCCGCACCGCCCTCTCCCTGGGCGAGGCCGCCCAGCAAATCGACTTCGCCAATTTCAACAAGCAGCGTCTGTTCCTCGCCAAGGAAGCCCCCGAATTCCAGCCGCTCGTCGAGCGCTTCAATGGCCTTCTCGACCGCCTCTCCGAAGTGCGCGAACTCCACCAGCATTTCATGGCCGATGCCGCCCACGAACTCCGCACCCCCATCGCCGCCACCCGCGCCGAACTCGAAGTCGCGCTCCGCCGGGATCGTTCCGCGCCGGAGTACCAGGCTGTCATTGAAGGAGCCCGGCACGAACTCCAGCGCCTCTCCAGCCTCGTCGATAACCTCCTCGTCCTCGCGCGCGTCGATGCCGGCCGCCTCGAACTCCGCCAATCTCCCGTGAACATCAGCGAAGTCTGCCGCGACGTGGCCGACCACTTGCAGCCCATCGCCGCCGCCGCGCAAGTGCGCTTGCGCCTCGATGTGCCCGACGAACTGCTCGTCAACGGCGAAGTCGAAGCCCTCAGCCGCATCCTCCGCAACCTCGTCGAGAACGCCATCCGCTATTCGCCGGCCGGTGAGGAGGTCGCCATTCGGGCACGCCCGGAAGCGGGTCTCGCCCGCGTCGAAATCGCCGACCGCGGCGTCGGCATCGATTCCGTCCATCTGCCGCGCTTGTTCGACCGCTTCTACCGTGTCGATACCGCCCGCAGCCGCGCCCACGGCGGCGCCGGCCTCGGCCTCTCCATCGTCAAGGAACTCACCCGCTCCCACGGCGGCTCCGTCGAAGTCCAGAGCGAGCTTGGGAAAGGTGCCACCTTCATCGTCCGTCTCCGCCGCACCCTCCCGAAGGACTCGGCGGCCCCCGCGTCCCATTCCGCCCCGGCCTCAGCCAGGCCCTCGTAAACCGGCCTCCGGCAAGGCAGACCCAAATCAATCCGCCCGAGTATGCCCCATTTTTGGGTAGGGCAGGCGCCCTCGCCTGTCCCGTTCGGGCGCCTCGCCCGGACGTTCGCTCCGAAACAGGAGGCTCTTCCGAGGCGTTTAGATGCGTTTGCCCCGGGCTCCCGGGAAACCTTAAAGCATTTTCATCTCCCCTTCACGTTCGTTTCAGGGCCTTTTCGCTAACGTGGCCCCATGAAAAGTGAAGTGGATTCGAGTGAGATCGCCCCGGCCTCCAGCCGCGGCGTTCGCTCATCCTCCTTCCCCGGAGCGCTCTCGCCCCCGCCCCCGTTCGGAGTTCCGCCTTCAGGCGGTCGGGGCCAGTGCCGAGCCCCGCTCCCTTCCCGAGCGGTGCCATCCCGTCCAATCGGGCCTGCCCGTTCCCACGAATTTCCCGGCCTCGCCGGGCTTGAACAGCGATTGCGATAAACCACACCGATTAAATGGTTAATCCTATGAAAAGTCCGAATGTCTTTGAATCGCGCCTTCGCCGAACCTCCTCTGGCCTTGCGGCCGGCCTCCTCCTCGGCGCGGCCGCCCTTCCGTCACGAGCCGATGTCGTCGATGCCGAATTCGACTACCAAACCCCCGGCCTCTACTCCTATGCCATTTCCTACATGCCCGATTTCGACCAGCGGCGCGCCGGGCTGGCCAGCAACGGCAGCATGCACTGCGTCCCCACCTCCATGATGAACATGTTCGGCTACGCCGCCCACTTCGGCTTTCCCGACCTCCTGCCCGGGCCGGGCGACTGGACCCATCTCGAAATCAGCATCCATGTGCTGAACCTCGGCCTCGAAATGGGCACCAGCGGCGTCACCGGCACCACCGGCTCCGGCCTGCTCGACGGCGTCGAAGCCTGGCTCGCCCAATCCGATCTCGAATCCATGCCCTTTGTCTCCTTCGTCAAAGGCGGCGGTTACTGGCCCACCATCGACGACGGCGCCATGATGGCCACCCAGGGTGGCCTCGTCAGCTTCTGCTTCGGCCGGTACGAAACCGCGCCCGGCGGGCCCAACGGCATTCCCTGGCTCACCGACCGCGCCTCCGGCCATTGCGTCACCCTCCAGCGCACCGTCGCGGAGAACGGCGCCGTCCTCGGCCCACGCGCATTGCAATATCGCGACCCCGGCTCCATCAACGACAACAACCTCGGCGTGAACTCTCCGTTTTCTTCCGTCGACGCCGCCACCGCCGCCAATATTGAAATCGCCCGCGATCTCGACGGCGATGGCGAGTTTAATATCTATCCCGTCACCTCCCTGAACAATCCCCCGCCCGACGACGGCCGTTACCGCGTCATCGACGGCTTCTACACCCTCTACCCCCCCGGCGGCATGACCTTCACCGAGGTCGAAGTCGCGGCCCAATTCGCCAATGGCAATCTCGGCTTTGTCCAGGATCAGATCCCCGTGCCGTTCTCCATGCCGGCCGGCGCCCGCATCCTCAGTGTGATCCCCCATCCCGAGCTGCATAGCGCCTTGGCCCTCCTCGAACAGCGGGGCGGCCACAAACTCCTCGCCCGCCTTCCCCATGCCGCCGCCTCGTCCAAACCCAGGGAAATCGTCGTCGTCGGCAGCGTCCCGCGCGACTCCGCTGCCCTCGTCCTCGGCTACGGCCACTCCGTCTTCGTCGTCGGCCAGCGCGAAATCCTCCATCTCGAAACCCCCGGCCAGTCCGCGCACCTCGCGGCCCGCGCCCCGCTTCCCCGCCAAGTCGCCGGCCATCGCATCGACGCCGCCACCTACAATAACGACACCCACGAAATTCTCCTCATCTCCAGCACCCCGCGCCGCCTCTTCGCCCTCGATCCCGCCACCCTCGCCCTGCGCGGCGCCTATAACCTCATCGCCCCGTTCCCCGTCCCCGGCATCCGCTCCCTCACCGCCTGGGGTGCGCCCCGTGGCCGCGCCCTCGTCGCCCTCGCCAACGGACAACTCATGCAAATCGACTACCAGCCCCAAACCGCCCGCGGCGAGGGAGACTCCGATGCCCGCGACTTCCTCATCTGGCAGCGCGCCCTCGGCTCCAGCCTCAGCCTGCCCGGCGTCAAGGACGCCCTCTCCGCCGACCTCGATAGCGCCGGCCGCCTCTACGTCAGCGACCGCCGCACCGGACTGAACGAATTCACCATGAACCACCAGCACGGCGCCTGGCAGCGCGCCGCCCGGCCCCTCTACGCCAAATTCAACCTCGCCGGTCGCAAATTCGCCCCCTTCAAAAGCCGCGCCAATCACCGGCCCGAACTCCACGACACCCCCGAATGGAACAACATCCCCGCCGACGAACTCATCCCCCTCGGCCCCGATCTTCCCGATGCAACACCGCAACGTTAAGGCGTAACGATCCTCGCGGGCGCATCCGCCCCCGATCGACCAGCCGGCGGGACCTCGGTCCCGCCGGCTTTTTCCTGCCCCTCCTCCCCTCCCTCATCCGCGCCTCAGCGCCCTCCGCTCTCCCATTCGCCCCATCCGACCGATCCGACCATCTCCCCTCTGCGATCTTGGTCGCGGGTCCTGTCCAACTCCCTCCCCTATCCGCGAAATCCGCGCCATCCGCGGTTCTCCTCCTCTTCCCCCTCAGTGCCTCGGTGGTGACCTTCCTCGCCCTCAAAATTCAAGAACCATGCCAAAAACCGCCTCAAAAACTTTTCTTCACAATCTTTAGGGTAGGACAGTATTTGACATACCCCCTCCGTTACGCTCGCCCGCAAATGAACAACCTCAAGACCAGTATGAATGCCACGATCACTAACCCCGCCGCCGCCTCGCTCGCCGAACCCCATCCCGCCGCGGCCTCGCCCGCCAGCCCGGAACCGGCTCCCGGCGCCCAGCCCGATCCCGGCAGCGCCGCGTCCGCCTCGCCCAACCCCGCGTCCCGCTTCCTTGCCCCCGGGCCCACCCATAAGAACAACCCCTTCAGCCAGCTCACCGCGGCCGAACGCGCCCAGCTCCTCCGCTGGTGTGAGGAATCTTCCTATGCCGAGGTCGTCGCCCGCGCCGCCCTTCCCCGGTCCGAAGGCGGCTTCGGCCTCGCCACCAGCGAAGCCGCCCTCTCCCGCTTCTACACCCGCCACCATCGCACCAGCGCCGCCCTCGAAGCCCTCGGCCAGTTCGCGGATCACTTCGATCCAGACCAGGCCGATCAGCCCGACCGCTTCCTCGCCGCCCTCTCCACCCTCCTCGAAATGTCCTTGTTCAAGGCGATGGTCGAGCCCGGCGCCGAGTATTTGACCCACCTCCGCGGGATCGGCACCGCCCTTCGCCTCCGCCGCGCCCTCGAGCCCGGCCGCGAACTCTCCCGGCAAATCTCCCAGCAAATCGCCCGGCACGATGCGGATGTCCTCGCCCGCCCGGCCCGAAACCAGCCCGCCGCTCCAACCCCCGCGGCGGACCCGTCCGAAACCTCCTCTCCTTCCCCCGCGCCAGCCCCCAGCCCCATGCCCGCCCCGGCTCCCGCCGCTCCCATCGTCTCCATCGTGGCGAACCCCGCCGCCCCAGCCGCCGTGAAACGCACCCCTGGCACCCAACCCAACCCCATTCCCGCCGCGCCCCCCATCTCCCCCGAACTCCTCACCCGCGCCCTCGGCGAGATCGCCCGCCTCCACCCCGCCGAAGACCGCCGCGGCTTCTACACCCCCCTCCAAACCGAACTCGAACGTGCTCTCGCCCATCCCCATCCCGGAAATTCCACAAATTCCACATCCGCCCCGAAAACCCCGCCGGCTTCCACATATTCCACACCCAATAGCGGAACTGCCACCCCAGCCCCCTTCACGAACCAACCCCTCCGCGCCGCCGCCTGATCCCTCCCAACCAACCGCTCATCCCCGGACGGTGACGCTCGGCCCTCGGGCCAGGCGAATGCACCTGAATTTGGCGAATGCTGCCCCATCGTGGGTAGCGACAGGCGCCTCCGCCTGTCCCGTTCGGGCGCCTCGCCCGAACGTTCGCTCCGCCACAGGAGGCTTTCCTGAAACTTCGAGATGCACCGGCCCTGAGCCCTCGGGCGGCCCCGCCGCCCGACGCTCGGCTCTTGATCGGGCCCAGGATTCCCGGCTGTCCTGCGCTCTTGGCGTCTATGGATTGCCGGCTTTGCGTCAGAAACGTGTTCCGCCGTCGACGCCCGGCGTCGAGAAACTGTAAAAAATACTTACGGATTCTTGACGTACGGCAACGGGTTAATGACGCAAGTAGTTGATGAACAACGATCTAAAGTTTGGATCGATTTGTGCTTGGCGTGTTTCGAACACAAGTTCAAAACCTATGCTTAAAATCACATCGAAAAAATTGCTCCTCGGTTCGCTGGCGGCCGTGTGCCTCTCGGGCACCGCGTTGGCTATCGACACCACCATCACCTTTAGCGAAGGCCATCCCGGCGGTTCGCTGAATGGCGACCCCTTCTACGATGCGTTCGGGGTGTCGTTCACCGATGCTCTCCTGTTCGCGGGCGACGTTCGCCTTCCAGACGACGGCGCTGGCATTACCAACGACGGCACACCCTCCATGTCCGCCGCCTTCACCAATCCTCAATCGCTCGTCTCATTTACTTGGGCCACTCCCGGTGACGGGGTGGATTTCCATGCCACCGCCTACAATGCGGCGAACATCATGGTGGATGCGTTTCATTACATCGATTCCCCGGGTGGGGACTCGGTCAACGGCGTGGCCTCGCTCAGCGGCGCCGGGATCGTCCGCATCGTCTTCAACGATGGCGGAAATCAGGTCGCGGTGGACACGCTGACCTTCGATGGGCCGGGCGTCCCGGATGCGGGTGCGACCGCCGGCCTCCTCGGGCTCGCGCTGGCCGGCTTGGCCGCCGTCCGCCACGCGCGCCGGAGCTAAACGCCGCGCTTCCCGGTTTCTCTCTGCAGGCGGGTCTCGGTCTCCGAGGCCCGCTTTTTTGTGATCCGCCTTCCAGCGGCTTTCGGCCGGCACCTGACGAAGCCGCCGCCCCGTCCTCGCTTCGAGATCTCCCCGCCCGCAAAATACTTTCCACATTTTCCACTTTTGTTCTTGGCGGTGATCCAAAGCTTCCGATACAACAACCGCGTCGCAAGTCCTCGTAAGGAGCGGGGCTTGCGTGGGTTACTTGGTTCAACCAAACCACAACCGTTTTGCTCTCGAAAGTCTCGAGCCGAGGGTCATGCTCTCGGACGTCACTGGAGGTGCAACGCTCGCAGCGGCCAGCGTCCTCGACGCAGCCACCGAAGAACAATTTCTTTCCCCGGCCCCGGACGATCCAATCGACTCCGCTCATGATCCCCTGGCGTACGCCCCGACCGTCGCCGAATCCATCGACGCGATTTTCGACGGCTTGGAAACGAGCGACTTGGGCGATCTCCACCTCACGCCCGACGCGCCTCTCCCGGCTCCCGGCGGTCTGACCATCGAACCGGGCCAGACGCTCTCCGGCACCGGCGTCGTCGAGGGCAAGGTCACCAACCGCGGCACCGTCAGCCCCGGCAACTCGCCCGGCATCGAAACCTTCACCGATGACGTCGAGTTCGAGCGGAACGGCCGGCTCCTGATCGAGATCGGCGGCACCGCTCCCGGCACCCAGTTCGACAAGATCGTCGTTCAGGGCAAGGCCACCTTCGGCGGCGTCCTCGAGATCCAGTTTCTGAACGGCTTCAAGCCCACCGCCGGCCAATCCTTCGAGATCGCCACCTACGAATCGTCCGAGGGCAACTTCGACAATTACGAGGGCCTCATCATCGGGAACGGATTGTTTCTCAAGCCGGTCTTCGGGGCGGCCAAGTTGACCCTCGAAGTGGCGCAGGAAACCCACGCTCGGCCCGTGTTGTTCATCCCCGGCTTCGGCGGTTCCCTGACGGGCGATGCGACCCGGGACGGTTTCAACGAATGGGTGCTCAATCGCGGTCTCGACCTGGACAAGCTCGTCCTCGAGCCGCTGACCAACGCCTACACCAGCCTCGCGGAAACCATCATCGCGAATGGCTACACCCTGGGCGTGAATTTCTTCATCGCGAATTGGGATTGGCGGGTGCCGGTCGCCATCAGCGATCCGGTGCGCGACGGCTTGATTTCCAACGTCCGCGCCGGGCCGGATGCCAACGCGGCGACGAGCGATATCACCGACGATATCTACGAATCCGGGGTGGATTACCTCGGAAACTGGCTGGATCGGGCGCAAACGGCTTGGAACAAGCTCGGCAATGCGACCCTGCCTTCGGTGGATATCATCACCCACAGCACCGGCGGACTCGTTTCGCGCAGTTACATCCAGAGCGAGGCCTACGGTGCCAGCTATGCGGGCGGAACCAAGATTCTCCCCACCGTCAACAACCTCGTCCAGGTGGGCGTTCCGAATCAGGGGGTTCCCTCGACCTTCAATTTCCTCAACGACGACTTCAGCCAGAAACCGGCCTCCCGCGTCCTCGGTCGCACCATCGACAAGGCCTACGATCTTCTCCTGGCCGGCAGCGACATCAAAGCCCCGGACGGTTCGGTCCAGATCAGCCACGCGTCCGTGCCCGGCAAGAAGGAATTCGCCGCCCAGTACGTCGCCACCTTCCAGGACTTGCTGGCCACCTACCCGTTCCTCGACTTGGAGTCGGATGAGAGCTACGCCGTGGCCACCCTCCTCTACGGCGGGTTCGAAAACTCCCTCGTCCTCGACCTGAACGGAGGCGCGGACGCCAATGCGTTCGTGAGCAATGGCACGGGGGCGCACGCCGTCGGCGGCAACGTCACTATTATATATAGCGACGAAGTCGAGATGGAGGACATCACGACGGCCAAGATCGGCTTCCACGCGCCCGCCCTCCAGAAGAACGAAATCCTCTCCTTCGACAAGTATATCGGACATCTCCCCGGCGCGGCCGAGCAGTGGTTCTGGGAACGGAACTCGAACGCCTCCGGTGGGGAAGGGGATGGCACCGTTCCGACGGTTTCCGCCGCCGGCCTGTTCCTGGGCGATACCGTCCGGCAGAATTCCGGCAAACTGACCTTGGTCTCGATCAAGGAAGCCCAGGCCGGGGAACAGGTGGATCACGGCGGGTTGACGAACAACGTCTTCGCCCTCCAGCAGATCGTAAAGTCGCTGACCGGTGTCCAGCCGCCCGCCAACCAGGTGGTGACGGGCAAGGAACTGGGCAAACTCTCGGCCGCGCTCAAGCTCCTCCAATACGAGTTGGTCAGCCCGCTGGAGTTCGGCAAGGAAGTTTACGGGCTGATCAAGGGCATCATTTCCGAGGTCAAGGACGCTTCGAAGGCGGATCTGAAGGAAGTCGCCACGCTGGCTTTGGATAGCATCATCGCCCTGCTCGACGGGGCGACCATCGATGAGAGCACCTCCATCGGGATCGGGACGCTGCGGTTTATCCTGCGGGCGAGCGGCACGCCGGAGTTCGTCGTGGCCGTCACCGACGTGAATGCCTTCGTGGGCGACGGAGCCACGACGACCGACACCGCGGACGATGTGGGCGTGCGGATTTCCAATGGCACGCTGGCCGTGCTCGTTCGCCGGGATGGAAAACTCGCGGTGAACCTCGAGGGATCGGCGGCGATGGTCGGGGTCAACGGGGTCACGCTGAGCGGCTCGATCAACCTCAAATATAATACTACCGGCGGGGCCACGACCGAGACGATTCTGGTGGGCAGCTCCGGAACCGCCCGGCTGGACTTCGGCAGCGATTCGGATTTGCTCTTCGGCGGATCGGTCAATTTGAGCGTGCTGGGAAGCAGTTGGACGGTCGGCAGTTTCCTGGTGCAGAAGTCGGGATCGACCATCACCGCCAACCTCAGCGATTTGACCTTGAGCGTGGGCAGCGGCGCCGGGCGGCTGATCTCGATCAAGAACGGCACGGGCAACCTTCTGATCACCAGCGGCGGAGTGGCGGCGGATCTATCGGCGTCGATCGATGCCGGGCCGGCCGGTTCCGGGGTGGCGTTCAGCGCGCAGTCGGTTCGGCTGCGAGTCAATACGACCAACCAGACGGTCAGCCAGATCGGAGGAGTCAATTTGTCCCAGCCGCTCTTGGCCGGTCCCTATGTGAATGTGGCGGCGGTCGGCGGCAGCCTGACCTTCGGCGGCAGCGACAGCCAGAAGCTGACCGGCGACTTTTCGTTCGAAGCGGCGGGCACCGTTGCCATCCGGGTCTCGGGCCGGATGGAGGTCCTCGGCCAGGTGATCGACGGCTCGTTTGTCTATATTACCGATGGCGCCCAGACGACCCTCACGGCGGACATCAGCCTGCTGCGCCTGGCCATCGGCGGCACGCGGATTGTCGAGTTGAGCGGCCGGGGCGACTTCGTGGTGACCGGGGAAGGTCTGGCCTCGGCGATGGTGCTCAATTTGCTGGGGGGCCCGGACATTTCCAATTTCAGTCTGACCGGCACCTTCTCGCTGGATGTCAACACCACCTTCCGCGCGGTTCAGATCGGCAGCGTCGCCTTGGACGCCGGACCTTATGTCAGAGTGACGGCGCGCAGCGCTCGGCTCACCGCCTTCGGCAGCAGCATCACGGCCGACGCCTTCGCGATGGAGAAGAGCGGTTCGGGCGCGGACGAGATTATCAAGGTGGCCGCCACCGGGGTGGGGCTGGCCTTAACCGCCGGCACGGCCTCCCTGAATGTCAGCAGCGGACGGGGAGCTTTTGTCATCAACCGGCAGGGCATCGCCGGATCGGTCGAAGTCGGGGGTGTCGCCCTCGCTGGCGTGCCGGGCTTGAGGATCGGCGCGAGCGACCTGTCGATCACGATCAACAGCACCGGGGCGGATGTGGCTCCGGTCACCATCGCCACGCCGTCGGGAGATATGACGGTCGAGTTCGCGGGCGCGCATTACCGGAACTTCCTGCGTGTGTCCGGCACCGCCACCCTGCAATTCGACAGCTTCGTGGATCTGACCGGCGACTTCACGTTCGAACGCACCACTTTGGCCAGCGGGCCGGTCCTGCGCGGCGCGGTGACGAATCTCGAGGGCACTCTGGGGGCGCGGATCGGCACGGCGAATGAGACCGGCCTGAAGTTGACGGAAGTCAACGGCGCGTTCGTGGTCTCTCCCGCGGGCGTGGCGATGAATGCTTCTGGAACCGCCCGCCTGGTGGGGGTGAGCGGAGTTCAGCT
Source organism: uncultured Verrucomicrobiota bacterium (assembly GCA_964478815.1). Classification (GTDB taxonomy): domain Bacteria; phylum Verrucomicrobiota; class Verrucomicrobiia; order Limisphaerales; family SXQI01; genus DASVNK01. The sequence continues at coordinate 77,378 of CAYZKY010000004.1, read as the reverse complement.
CGAAAGCACGATGGCGGTCGTCGTGAATACGACCGGGCAGGCCATTTCGACCACCGTTTCGACTCCCGGCGGAGCCCGGACGGTTTCTTTCACGGACGGAGTCATCCGGCAGGCGGTGACCGGAAACGTGACGCTCGATATCGGCGGGTTCCTCGGCTTGCAGGGCGCGTTCACCTTCGAGCGGGCCTTCGACGGCGCGGCCACGAAAGTGGTCATCGGCGCCACCGGCGTGCAGGCGGTCCTCGGCACAGGAGGCGTGGGAGTCTCGCTGACCAATGGCCGGCTGGGGGCGGTGATTTTTGCCGAAACGGGAACGTATGGTCTAAAGATGGGTGCGACGGGTGCCTTGAGCGGCATCAGCGGCGTGACCTTGACCGGAAACCTGACGGTGGAAGTTAATACCACGGGCCGGATTCTGAACGAGAACATTGTCACCCCGGCGGGGAATGTGGTGGTCAGTTTCGCGACGGGGGTGCAAGTGCGCCGGGTCGCGGGCAGTATCGGGTTGGACATTTTGGGAGTGGCGACGCTCTCGGGCGACTTCGCTTTCGAAAAGAGCGGCGGCGGACCCGGGGCGGTGGTGCTGGCCGGCGCGCAGAACGTCAATGCCTTCATGGGCGCGAGCGGCGTCGGAGCGCGGATTACCGGCGGAGCGCTGGCGCTGGCCCTGTATCCTTCCATCGGCAAGTACGCGCTGACGGCGGCGGGCACGGCCCAACTGCAAGGAGTCAGCGGAGTCACTCTGAGCGGCAATCTCGCCCTGGCTATTAATAATACCGGCGGAGCGGTGTCCGAGGCGATTCCCGGTTTCGGTGGCGCGCTGCAAGTTCAATTTAATGCGGACGAAGGAAACCTGGCGCGGTTCCGAGGCTCCGGCGTGGAGATCGCCCTGGGCAGTTCGGTCTCGCTGGCCGGGAATTTGAGCATCGAGCGGGTGGCGGTGGGCGGGGCTTCAACCCTGCGGATCGGGGCCAGCGGCGTGCAGGCGTTCGTGGGCAGCGGCGGAACCGGAGTGCGGATTGTCGATGGCACCTTGGGGATGTACGTCGCGAGCAATGGCGCCTATGCCTTGCAGGCGACCGGCAACGCGGCCGTCACCGGCATTCCGGAGGTGGAGATTTCGGGCAATCTTTCGGTGGAAGTCAATACGACCGGCCAAGCCCGCAACGAGACGATCGACACCGGTGCGCGCACCGGAACAGGGGATGCGGTGACGCTCACTCTGAACATGGCCGGGAACCTGCCGCTCAAGATCGGAGGCACGAACATCACCTTCCGTCTGGCGGGCAACGGACTGACCGCCGATCAAGTGGAAATGGTCAAGACCGCCGAAGGAATCGATGTCAGCGGCCAGGGAATCGGCTTCACCTTGCAGGCTGGAACCCGGCGAGTTATTGGAATTCAGAACGCGGCCTTCCGCTTCCAATTGAGCACGGCTGGCGTGGTCGGCGCGGTGCGGAACGGCACGATCCTCGGGCCGGATTTTGGCGGCGATATCGAACTGGGCGGGACGGCGACGCTGCTCGTGAACACGACCGCGACGGCGGCTTCATTGAATATCGCCGGACAGGTGGTGGATATCGACGCGGCAGCGGCGGGATCGAGTTTCTTCCTCGTGGAGCTTGAATCGGCTTTGCTTCGGGTGTTTGGGAACGACCTGACGGCGGATCGTCTGACCTTGAAGAAGGGCGAGTTCGGAGTGGAAGTCAGCGGCGACAATCTGGACTTTACGCTGGCGGCGGGAGGCAAGCGGGTGATCGGCCTGCGCGATGCGGATTTTGCGTTCCGGTTTACGACATCCGGAGTCGCCGGGGCGGTGTTCAATGCGACCGTCCTGGGGCCGGACTTCGGGCCGAACATTAGCTTCCAGGGCGTCGCCGGATTGCTGCTCAATACCACATCCGCTCCGGTCACGCTGGATATCGGTGAACAGGCCACGGTGATTGCCGCCGCCACGGCCGGCTCCTTCTACGTTCGTGTCGAGGTCGTCTCCGGAGAATTGGCCGTGTTCGGGAATAGCCTCACGTCCGACCGGTTCATCTTCGAGAAGAGCGGGAACGAGGTGGCGCTTGATGGCGTAAATCTGGATTTCACTTTAAGCGCGGGCGGGCGGCGGGTGCTATCGATCAGCGATGCCGATTTCGCCTTTCGATTTTCGCAAGCCGGTCTGGCCGGAGCCGTGGTTCACGGATCGGTGCAAGGGCCGGAGTTCGACGGAGTGGCTTTCACGGGCAATGTCGACCTCCTCCTGAACACGACGGACACGGCACGGACACTGACGGTCGGCGGAGAAACCGTGGAAGTGGCGGCGGCCCCAGCCGGCAGCCATTATGTGCGGGCTCAGGTGGACGATGGCTCGCTGGAAATTTTAGGAAGCAGCCTGACGGCGGATCGCTTTGTGTTCGAAAAAGCCGGCAGCGACGTCAGTCTGTCCGGGGAGAATCTCTCTTACGAGTTGAACGCCGGGAATCGCCGTGTGCTCGGAATTCGGAACGCGGATTTCGCCTTCGAATTTGGAGCGGACGGCTTGATGGGCGCGATTCAGAACGCGGAAATCGACGGGCCGGACTTCACCACGGATTTCAGCATCTCCGGGACCATCACGGTGCTCGTTAATACGACGGCGGCGGCGGGGAGCGTGACGGTCGCGGGCGTGCCGGTGAATGTGCCGGCTGGGGCGTCCGGCGCGCCGTATCTGCGAGTGGAGATCGATGCGGCGGAACTGGTGATTCTGGGGCAGACGCTGGCAGGCGACTTCGCCTTCGAGCAGACGACGGTGGATGGCCAGCGCGAGGTTCGGGCCACGGCGGCGAATGTGCTGCTGGAGATCGGCGACGGTGCCGATCCTCTGCTGAGCGTGCATGGCGGGGCCATCGATCTGACCCTGAGCGCGCTCGGGATCAAAGGCAGTTTCTCCGGGACAATCACTTCACACATCTCCAGCATCACGATCGGCGGAAATTATACGGTGGTGGTCGACACCACGAACCCGGCGGATCGATTTGTCCGGGTGAGCGGCAGCGATGTCGAAGTCACCGTGGCCGGGCAACGGTTGCGGGGCGACTACGTCGTTGAGCGCACGATCACCGCGGACGGGCAGTTCGTGGTGGGGATTGCGGCTCGCAATGTCGAACTGACGTTGGGAGACGACACGAATACCTATCTGAGCGTCACGCAAGGAGAAGGTTACTTCCTGCTTACGAACGCCGGAGTAGCCGCCTCGATGTCGGCTTCCGCGACCGCGGACATCCCTGGCGTGAGCCTGACTTTGCCGACAGTGCGCATCGAGTTGAACACGACGTCCGAAGCCGTCAGCGCCAACTTTATCATTGAGGGGAATCCGCCGAGCAACCTGGTGCTGCCGGCCGGCCCGTTCGTGCGCGTGACGGTCATCGGCGCCAAACTCACCCTGGGAGGGAGTGGCGGGCCGGAGTTGAATGGCGATCTTTTCTTCGAGCAGACGACCCGGTCGAGCGCCGGGGGAACGGCGAAGATCGTCCGTTTCGCGGTGAACAACCTCTCGGTCGAATTCGGCGGGTCCGGCATCACCAACGGCTCGGGGGCCTTCGTGATATTGCCGGAGGATCCGGGCGTGGCGGATTCCGGCGGCATCGCCGGTGTCCTCTCCGGCAAGGCGAGCGTCTCGGTCGGCGGTGTGGAGTTGGGTGGAAGCTTCGGTCTGCGCGTCAATCAGACCGGCCTCGCGGTGCAAGAAACCATTTCGGTCAACGGAACGGATTTCGAGATCGCGTTTGCTGATGGCACGGACGTGTTCGAGTTCTTCGGACAGGATCTAACCTTGCGCATCGGTGATTTCGTCACCATCGAAGGCCGCGCGATCAGCTTTGCGAACGACGGTTCGTTCAGCGGGACCGGAATCAGCCTGTTCCTCGGCCAGGGGCCGGCGTTGCTGCCCGATAGCACGATCAATCCCGCCGCCGTCGGGGTGCATCTTTCGAACGCCGATGTGGCCCTTAAGAAGCTCGGCACGGACAGCTACGCGCTGTATGCCTCGGGGTCGATCGAGTTGTTAGGAGTGTCCGGCGTGACGTTCGTTGGAACGGCGGAGATTCAGTTCAACCACAGCACCAGCCAGGAAATTCTGACGTTGCCGGGCGGAGGAAGCAAAGCGGTGGAGGGCTCGGCGCGCAGCTTTAAGGCGACGAATCTGGCGCTGGGCGTTTTCGGGCAGACCGTGCGCGGCGATTTCACCTTTACCGCGGGAGGGGCTGCCGATCAGATCGTGGCGATTTCCGGCGAGAATATCTCCGCGAGTTTTGGAAGCCCCAGTTCCCCGCTGGTCACCGTGACGGGCGGACAGGGAGCGTTCGTCGTCACGCAAGGCGGCATGGCCGGAGAAACCAGCGCGACGGTGACGATGGCCGCCGGCACGGCGGTGACCGTTGGCGGCACTTACACGCTGCGACTGAACACGATGCTGGCGGACGTGGACACCACGGTGCCGACAACCACCACGCCGCGGCAATTGCTCCTTCCGGCTGGGCCTTACTTGCGGGTTTCCGGCGTGGGGGCGTTCCTGACCGTCTCCGGCCAAACACTGAGCGGGAATTTCGATTTCGAGCAACGGTCCGGTCCCGAGCGGAAGGTGACCGTAGCGTTCGATGAGGTGGAACTCTCGCTGGCCAATGGATTGGCGACGGTGCAGAACGCACAGGGGCTTTTCGTATTGACGACGGCCGGGCTGGCCGGGCGGGCTACCGCGGAACTTGAGCTGGGGGCGGGAACCGGAGCGAGCGCTTCCGGGACGTTCCGGCTCGAGATCAACCGCACCGGCTTGCTGGTGAACGAGTCGGTGAACGCCGGTGGAGGAACGGTGAATCTTTCGCTGGAGGCGGGGCGTTACACGCGAGTGGCCGGGAGCGGCGTGCAGTTGGCGGTGCAAGGGCAGACGTTGACCGGAGATTTCGAGGTCGAGGAGCGGGAAGTGGCGGCCCCCGGCGGGGCGGCCAGCAGCGCCGTCAGCATCGTGGCGGAGAATGTCGCCTTGAGCCTGGGCGGGGGCGTGGTTGAGTTAAGCCAGGGCACCGGATTGTTCCTGATCACGCCGGGCGGTTTCGCAGGCTCGGTGAGCGCACAGGTGAGCATTGCGGCGGGGGCGGCAGTGACTCTGACTGGAGCGTTTCGGTTATTAATCAATACGTCGACCGCCGGAATCGATCATGACTTTGTGATCGAGGGCAGCCCGCGTCATTTGACGGTGCCGGGAGGCCCATATCTGCGGATCGAGGTTCGCGGCGCAACCGTGGGCACGACGGCGAAGCTGACGGTTGCTGGGCAGACGCTGAGCGGAGAATTCGATCTCGAACGCAAGACGACGACCGGCGCAGCGCCGACAACCGTGACGGTGATTGCGTTCCGAAACGCTGGCCTGGAATTGGGTGATGGAACGAACCCGATAGTCACAGTGAGCGGCGGCAATGGATTGTTTGTGTTGAGCGATGCTGGGCTCGCGGGCGAAGCGGCAGCATCGATTTCGTTCAATGCATCGACAGGAGTCACGGCCACCGGGGATGTGCGTTTGCGGATCAACAACACCACTGAAGCCGTCAGCGTTGTCTTTGAAGCGAATAGTCAGCGCACCACGCTGGAGTTGCCGGCGGGCCCGTATGTGAGCGTCGCGGGGTCGGATGTGCGGTTGAACCTCGGTGGTGTATTAAGCGTTCGGGGCAGTTTCGAATTTGAAAGGCAGACGACGGCGGACAACGATACGGTGGTCAGGATCGCGGCGAGAAACGTTTCGGCCAGCGTGTCGGCCGGGGTGGCGTCGGTGGATCTGGCGGAAGGGACGGGCCTGTTTGTGCTGAAGACTTCGGGCATCGCCGGGCGGGCCAGCGGGGCCGTTTCGTTGAATGGGGTCACCGGGGTGGCGTTGTCGGCTCGGATGAGCCTTGAGTTCAATCGCACCGGGGCGGCCTTCGACGAGATGATCGGCGAGGATCGGTTGACGTTCGCAGAACCGAATTTCATTCGCATCGATGGATCGGCGCTTCTGCAGGTTGCAGGAGCCGTGGATATTGCAGGGAATTTCCGATTCGAATCGGCGGCCGGCACCGGTGGATCAACGGTGATCAAAGTCGGAGCAGCGGACGTGAGCGCGACGGTGGGGGTGCCCGGCAGCTTCGGCGTCGAATTGCGCAGCGGGCGGCTGGCGATGGTGCTCTACGGCACGGGACTGTATGCCTTCGAGGCGAGCGGCGACGTGCGGCTCTTCGGCTTCGAAGGGCTCTCGCTGAGCGGCGGCGTGAAGTTCCGGATCAACAAGACCAATGCCGAGGTGCATGAGCTGGTGAAAGTCGGCGCGGCCGACCTGGCGTTGGACTTTGGAGCGACGGAAAAATTGCTCACGCGATTCGAGGCCACGAATGCGTCGCTTGTCACACCGCTGGCGACGCTTTCGGGCAACTTTGCTTTCGAGAAGAATAGTTCCAACGAAATCAGCGTTTTCGCGACGGGCATCACGCTGTTTGTCGGCGATCTGCGGAGCGGCACAACGTCTTCGGACGATATCGGCGTGCGGGTCAGCAATGGAACGCTGGCGCTGCTTTTGTTGCCGGACGGCACTTCGGCGTTTGAGGTCGGCGGCACGGCGGAAGTGGTGAATGTGACGGCCTTGCAGTTCCTCGGCAACCTGGGCGCACAACGGAACACCACGGGGCAGTTGATTAACCGGACACTGTCGGTTGGCGGCACTTCGCGGGTGCTCAACCTAGCTGCCGGAGTTAATCGGTTTGGAGGCGACAACATCACGTTGCGGACGCCGGCGGGCGACCTGAGCGGCAACTTCGCCGTGGAGATGAGCAGCACGGCGGGCGTGGATGGGGTGCTCGGCACGGCCGACGACGCAAAGGAAGTGCTGATCGGTGCGACCAATATCGCATTATTCCTCGGCAACGATGGCGGAAGCCCGGGCAATCCTGACGATGATTTGGGTGTGCGCGTTTCGGGGGCCGAGTTGGCGGTGTTGCTCGGGCCAGGGGGCTACGCCCTCGAGGCGAGCGGGCATGCGGAAGTAGTGGGTGTTCCTGCCGTGCAACTCTCTGGGGATATCGGAGTTCAGATCAACAGTTTTGCGAGCGCGGTCGATCACGAGATCGAGGTCGCGGGCGTGGTGAAGCAGCTTTCACTGGCGGCGGGTGTTTCTCGATTTGCGGGCCAGGATGTCGAGTTCAGCATGGCCGGGCAGACCCTCCGCGGCGATTTCGCCTTCGAACGAAAGACGGTGTCCGGCCAAATCGTCGTTGAGATTCGTCTGAACAATGTCGAGATCGGTCTGGGCGACGGAACGACCGACTTCGTCAGCATCTCGAACGGCAGCGGATTCCTGCAGATGGATGCCAACGGCATGGCCGGAAACTTTGGAGGGACGGTTACTTCCAACATTCCGGAAGTTACATTCGGCGGCACGTTTACGGTCGAGGTAAAGATCAGCAAAACCAACCCGGCGGATCGCTACGTGCGCGTGACCGGCAACGGAGTGAGTCTGACTATTGCTGGACAACGGCTGGGTGGGAACTTCGTCATCGAGCAAGCCACGAGCCAGGGCGGGCTGCCGGTGGTGCGATTGGGTGTGGAGAATCTGTCGTTGAGCATCGGCGATGGAACGACGAACTTTGTCAACATCCAGAGCGGGAGCGGGTTGGTGGTGTTCACGGCCAGTGGGGTGGCGGCATCCTTCACCGTCAATCCCACCTTGAACCTGGGAACAGCGCTTGCGCTAAGCGGAGGCACCTTCCGGCTGTTGCTCAATACGGGAACGGCCGGAGTTTCCGAGACCTTGGTCGTCGCGGGATCGCCCCAAACGATCAATGCGCCGGCTGGGCCCTATTTGCGGGTGGATGTCGCGGGAGCGGTGCTTCGGATCGGAGGCACGGACGGACCGCAATTAAGCGGGAACTTTTCTTTCGAGCAATCCACGCGCGGGAACGGCACCAAGCTGGTCAAGATCGGGGCGAGCAACATCGCAGTCACCTTCGGTGGCCAGGGGTTGAAAAATGGGGCAGGGGCTTTTGTGCTAGCGTCCGATGGCATCGCGGGGGTGTTGTCGGGGGATATCGATATCCAGACCGGCGGAGCCCAAGCGTCCGGGAGGCTCGGGTTGCGGGTGAACAAGACGGGGCGGGCGGTGGACGAAGTGGTGTCGGTGGGCGACAGCGAGATCGCGATCAAGTTTGGAGAGGCCGAAGGGAATGTATTCGCCTTTTTCGGCTCGGGCTTGTCCATCAATGTCGGCGATTTCGTCACGATCGAGGGGAGCGTCAGCTTCACGAGCCTGCCCGGCCGGGAGGTCTTGGCTGGGGCTGACTTGCTGGTGTTCCTGGGCCAGGGTCCGCTCAAGTTGCCCAGCGGTGATTTGAACCCGACGGCGACCGGCTTCCTGCTCCGCGGGGCCACGGTCGGACTCGTGAAGTTCGCCAATGGCACTTTCGCTTTGAACGCGACCGGGACGATTGAGATCGTCGGGCTGCAAGGAGTGAGCATCGGGGGCGAAGTAAATGTCCGCTTCAACAACTCCGGTCTGACCATCGATGAGACGATTTCGATTCCCGGCCTCGATCTCGATGCGGTGGTCCGGTTCGATACCCAACTGCCGGTGGCGAGCTTTAGCGGGTTGAACCTGCCGCTGGATATTCTGGGGCAGCGCCTCTCGGCCGACTTCAATTTCAGCAAGATCAGCGTGGGGCCGTTTGCCGGCGCGTTGCGCTTGGATCTGGCGAACGTTAATCTGGATTTGGGCGGCGGGCTGCTCACGCTCCGGGGCGGGCTCGGTGCGCTCTTATTTACTCCGCAAGGCTTTGCCGGAAATATCAGCGGGACGGTAGGACTGAGCATCCCAAATGTGCAGGTGGGCGGCACGTTCAATGTTCGGATCAACACCACGAATGTGGCGATAGACGGGGCTTCTCTGGGGCTGCCCAGCATGCCGGCTGGGCCTTATCTGCAAGTCAGCGGCACCGGGGTCTATTTGGACATCTTTGGACAACGACTCACCGGTGACTTCGGGATCGAACGATCGATGGAAGCGAACGGCCAGGTTTTGCGGATTGGCATCGCCAACGGTTCTCTGGATCTCGGCCAGCCTGGTTCACCTGTTCTCACGGTAAGGAACGGGGCGGGACAATTTGTTTTGAAGAGTTCGGGATTGGCGGGCGAGTTGGGAGCGACGGTCAACATCGCGCCGTCCACCGGGGTCATTGCCACCGGCGCGTTCCGGGTGGCCGTCAATACCACGACGGCGGACGTGAACGAGACGGTTTCGGCGGGCAACGAAACGTCGAGCCTGGAACTTCCGGCGGGCCCGTATTTCCGAGTCGAAGGCGAGGGAATCCAACTGACGGTGGAGGGCCAAACCCTGTCGGGCGATTTCGCGTTCGAGCAGATCACGCGGGCCGACAATCAGAAGGTGACGCGTGTCGCGGCGGAGAATGTGCGGCTGGAACTGGGTGCGCCAGGCGCTCCGGTGGTGTTGTTCAGCGAGGGTTCCGGGGCGTTTCTCTTGACGGCGGCGGGGATGGCCGGCCGGGTCCAAGGGACAGTGTCGCTAAATATTCCCGGAGTGAAGTTCGATGCGACGATGGCGGTTGAGATTAATAATACTGCCGCGGCGATCGATGAATCGTTTGTCGTCGCTGGTGCGGCGACTCAACTGGTCTTGCCGGCCGGGCCTTATGTTCGCGTGTCTGGGACCGGACTCAACCTGGAAATCGCCAGCCAGCAGTTGCGCGGCGACTTCACGCTCGAACGGAAGCTGGTCTCCGGAGTGCAGACGACCATGCTGACATTGGCGAAAGTTTTCATCGGGCTCGGCGATGGCACGAACGAGCTGGTCAGCATTCGCAATGGGGCGGGTGCCATCACGCTGAGTCCAAGCGGCTTGCAAGGTTCTTTCCAGGCCGAAGTAGAGCTGAATATCCCGGAGGTGATTCTGACGGGGCTGTTCAGCGTGGAAGTTCGGACGGATCGCGTCGTGCCGGCGAACAATTTCCTGCGGGTAGCCGGGGCCGATGTGGTATTGGAAGTCGCGGGGCAAACACTGCACACAGACGTCGCGATCGAGCAGGCCACGACCACTTTGGGCGAGAAAATCGTGCGGGTCGGCGTTTCAAATTTGGAACTAACGCTGGGGAGCGATGGTTCGGAGTTCGTGAAGATCAATAATGGAAGCGGAGTGCTCGTGCTTCGGTCCACCGGGGTGGCAGCGTCCTTTGCCGTCAATCCGGTCATCGACCTGCCCGGCGCGATCTCGCTGAATGGGGGCACGGTCACGCTCGAGATCAATACCGGGACCGCCGCGGTAAACGAGACGATTACGGTGGGAGGGCAGCCGTTGACCATCGATGTCGCGCCCGGGCCATTCGTGCGAGTGGAGGTTGTTGGCGCCGTCTTGAATTTGGGGCAGGGTGCGGCCCAACTGTCGGGCGACTTCGCATTCGATCAGAGCACGAAGGTCGACGGTTCGAAGTTGACCCGGCTCGCGGCGGCCAACGTCAGTGTGAGTTTCGGGGGGCAGGGGATCAAGAATGGGGAAGGCGGGTTGGTGATCACCTCGACCGGCATCGCTGGGGTTTTGTCCGGAGATATCGATGTCGGCGGTGGGCCGGTGCAAGCCACGGGTCGCCTCGGGTTGCGGATTAACAATACCGGCGGGGCCGTGGATGAAACGATGGTGGTCGGCACGCGAACGATCACCATTCGGTTCGGGCCGGAGGAAGGGCAAGTCTTCGCGTTCTTTGGCGAAAACCTCTCTTTCAACGTAGGCGACTTCGTCACCATCGAAGGGAGTGTCAGCTTCACGAGCATCGGTGGCCGGGAGATTTTCGCAGGAGAGAATCTATTGGTGTTCCTGGGCAAGGGACCATTCCGGCAGGCGAACGGGGATCGGAATCCGCTGGCAACTGGTGTGCTGCTTAGGGATGCCCGGGTTGGGCTGATCCGGTTTGCCGACGGGACCTTCGCGATGAGCGCGGATGGAACGATCGAGCTAGCCGGCATTAACGGTCTCAGCTTTTCCGGACAGGCTTCCGCGGCCGTCAACACGTCCGGACTTTCGGTAGACCAGACACTTTCGATTCCGAATAGTTCGGAGGAAGGAATTCGAGTCTTTTTCCCGACGGCGGCACGAGTGACCCGTTTCCAAGGGGCTAATCTGAGCCTGAACGTGCTGGGGCAGGTGTTGCAGGGAAATTTTGCATTCGACCGCGTCACCGATGGTCCATTCAGCGGCTCGCTCCGGGTGGCGGCCAGCGGGGTCAATCTCGATTTGGGCGGCGGTGCGGTGCAGGTTGAAAACGCGTCCGGGGCCTTCCTCATCACTCCGACGGGACTGGCTGGCTCGGTGCAGGGGGAGATCGGGGTGAATCTTCCGAACGTGGAGTTTGGCGGCAATTTCCTCGTGGAAGTAAACACGCTGCCTGAGGCTGTGAGCCAGGAGATCGCCGTCGGTGATGGAGCGGTCACGCTCGAGGTGGCGGCAGGGCCATATCTCCGAGTCCGCGGAGTTGGAGTTACGCTCACCATTCTCGATCAGACACTCACCGGGAATTTCAGCATCGAACGGGTGGCGGCCCCCGGAGGCAGCACCCTTACGATCGTGACGGCGAGTGCCGTTTCGCTAACCTTGGGGAATGCCGGCACCAATTTTGTTCAAGTAACCAACGGGCGGGGCGTTCTGCTGGTCACTCCGACAGGATTGGCGGGCGAACTCTCGGCGGATGTGGCCGTGACGATACCGGAAGTGCGGTTTGTGGGATCGTTTAGCCTCCAGATCAACAATACCTCGCAAGCGGTCTCCCGGTCATTCGAGTTGGGCGGAGTGCCAGTCTCGATCGACGTGCAAGCTGGGCCATATCTGCGAGTGCAGGGGATCGGCCTGCAACTGACGCTGCTCGGACAAACAATCAGCGGCGACTTTGCTTTCGAACAGATCGGATCCGTCACGAATCCGGCGGCCAAGATTATCCGGATCGCGGCGCAGAACTTGACGGTGCGGTTGGGCGACGCTAATCGGGATTATCTCGTCCTGTCGCAAGGCACCGGTTCATTCGTCGTGAACACGCAAGGGATTGCCGGCTCGTTCGGCGGCGCCGTGGCGGTGACCATTCCAGGAGTCGCGGTGCGGGGCACTTTGAAATTGAGCGTCAACACCACAGGAGCGGCCGTGAATGAGACGTTCCGAGTCGGCTCGGTCAATACGATTTTGAACTTGGTGCGCGGGCCTTATTTCCGATTCGAAGCGGAGAACCTGGAGATCGATGTGCTCGGGCAGACATTGTCCGGCAATTTCGCGTTCGAGCGCGCGATTCAGAGCAACGGCGCGGTGGCGCTTAAGATCGCCGCTGCCAACGTGAGCTTGGCACTCGGGGGGGGCAATCCGGTGGTGAGCATCACACAAGGTGCCGGAGCGTTCATTATAACCGCGGGAGGAGTGGCGGGAGAGATCAATGCCCGCGTGGGCCTCAACATCCCGAACGTTCGATTCACCGGTGCCTTCACGGTTAAGATTAACACGACCGGAGCGGCTGTGGCTGAAACGTTGCGGGCCGGAACGGCAAGTGTGGCCTTGAGCCTGCCGGCTGGCCCGTATCTGAAGATCGAGGGCACGAATATTTCACTGGAAGTTCTTGGGCAGACGCTGCGGGGCAATTTCGCGCTCGAACAGGTTGAAAGTGCCTCCGGCGAGAAATTGGTGCGAGTGGGCCTGAGCGGTATTTCCCTGGAGCTCGGCGGTGGCAACCCGGCGATCGTCACCTTGAGCCAGGGAAGCGGTTTCTTTATCATCACCTCCGGAGGCGTGGCCGGAAGCTTCACCGCTTCGGTTGGAATCAACGCAGGATCGGCTGTTGCGTTCGAAGGTGAGTTTACGGTGTTGGTGAACAACACACTGGCCGAGGTGCATGAGGAGATCCAAGTAAATGGCGCGACGATCTCGGTCGATTTGCCGACGGGGCCTTACCTCCAGGTGAGCGGCGTCGGAATCCGGCTGGAAGTCGCGGGACAAGTGCTGACGGGCAACTTCGCCTTCGAACAATACACGAGGCCCGGCGGCGAGAGAGTCGTGCGGGTGGGTGCCACTGGCGTCTCGCTGAGCCTGGGCGATGGCGCAACCACCATCCTGGCCATTCGCGATGCAAGCGGCTTTTTCGTGATGACAGGGGCTGGGATCGCCGGAACGGTCAGTGGCTCGGTAAGCCTGAATCTGCCCGGTGTCGCCTTGGCCGGGACACTCACCGTGGCGGTAAACAACACCGCGGTCGATGTCGTTGATTCGTTCACCGTGGCGGGCGTTCCGGTTGAACTGGATCTGCCCGCTGGGCCTTACCTCAGAGTCGAAGGCACCAATCTGGAACTCGACATTCTGGGGCAGACGCTGACGGGGAATTTCGCCTTTGAGCAAGTCACGGTTGCTGGCGGAAGCCGAGTGTTGACCCTCGCAGCGACCGATGTGGAGGTTGGGTTGGGAGACGGAAACAACACGTTCGTCCGCCTGACGGAAGGCGAAGGGGTGTTCGTCATCAAGAATTCGGCGATGGCCGGGGAATTAACAGGCACGGTGATCGTCGATATTCCGGATGTCCGATTCCTGGGTGATCTGAAGTTGCGGATTAACAACGGCACGGCGGAAGTCAAGCAGACCGTGACGGTGGCAGGCGTGTCGAAGACACTCGATCTGCCCGGCGGGCCTTACCTCCGATTCGAAGGCGGAGTGGCGGCTCCGGTCAGTCTTGAAATCTTGGGTCAGCAATTGGATGGATCGTTCGTCATCGAGAGCACTCAGACGGCGGGAGCGGATGGAGCCTTGCACACGGAGGATGACGAAAGCCAGGTGCTGATTGCGATCTCGAATCTGAAGTTAACCCTGGGCGCAGGGGGGGCCACTTTCCTGCGCGTGAATAATGGGCAGGGCGCTATCCTCGTGACGCAACGGGGCGTCGCCGCGGATTTCGCTTTGAGCGGCGTGGTGTTCAGCATCCCCGGGGCGGAGGTATCTGGGGGTTCCATTCGCCTGCAAGTGAATACCACCACGGTCGCGGTTGACGAAACGATAGAGGTCGGCCAGGGCTCGGTGTCCTTGCAACTGGCCGCCGGGCCGTTCCTGCGCATCGAAGTCAAGGGGGCCCGGCTGGAATTGGGCGGTTCAGGCGGACCGACTCTGGAAGGTGATTTCGCATTTGACCAGAGCACGAAATCCGATGGATCGAAGGTCACTCGCATCGGTCTAGCCAACATTTCGGTGACGGTGGGAGGGCAGGGGATTACCGAAGGGCAGGGGGCGTTCGTCATCCTGCCGCCGAATCCTTTGGTCGCGGCTTCGGGCGGCATCGCCGGAATTCTCTCGGGGAAGGCGGCGGCGGCGGCGGGAGGCGTCTCGGTGGGCGGAAGTTTCGGACTGCGCGTCAACAAGAGCAAACTGGCGGTCGACGAGACGGTGGTGGTTGGCGATACGGAGATCGCCGTCGTATTCGAAAACGGCGCCGATGTCTTCAGCTTTTACGGGGACCTGACCCTTAACATCGCGAATTTCGTCGTGATCGAAGGTCAGTTCACGTTCAACGGCGATGAATTGGCCGCGACTAACGCGAGTATCTTCATGGGGAGCGGCCCGGCCATCCTTCCGGATGGGAGCCGAAGCTCGACGGCGAAGGGAGTGCTGTTGAGCAACGCGACCTTCGGCTTAGTTCGAAAGACGGGGGCGACGACCACATATGCCTTGTTCGCGACAGGCGACATCGAACTCCTGGGCGTCCCCGGGGTGAGTGTGCTCGGCCGCGGAACGATCCGTGTCAATAACACCGGTGCGGCGGTGGATCGCACGATCCCGATCCCCGGGGCTCCGAGCGTGCGGGTGAACGTGGCGGCGGGTGCTTTGGAATTCGCCGGCGCGCTGGATCTGAACGTGGCTGGGCAGGTGTTGAAGGGCAACTTTGGTTTTACCCAGGTCACGGAAGGCACCCAGCGCATTCTCACGATTACGGCCAACAGCGTCGAAATGGCATTTGGCGCCCCCGGCAGTGAAGTCATCAAAGTGACCAATGGGGGTGGGGTGTTCCGGGTTCTGCCGGGCGGAATGGCGGGCGTATTGAGCGCGAATATCCAGGCCCAGATTCCGAATGTGAGCTTCTCCGGAGCCTTGCGGCTGGTCGTGAACACGACCCGCGAATCCGTGACGCTGCCGGGCATCGTTGACCCATTGCCGGCTGGGCCTTATCTCAAGGTCGAAGGAAGCCCTCTGACGCTGACGATCGCGGAACAGACCATCTCCGGGAACTTCGCATTCGAGCAGTATACCGGCTTGGCGATCGGGCAGGGAGTGCCGCCGAAGATCACTCGAATCGCGCTCACGAATGGGACGTTTAGTCTGGCTGGGGTCGCGCAGCTTACGAACGGCGAAGGGTTCTTCGTGGTGACCAGTGGCGGTCTGGCAGGCCGGATTGGGGGCGATATCTCATTTACTTTGGGCGACGCGGTCAGCTTGTCTGGAGAGTTCTCGCTGGCGGTCAACAACACTGGCCAGACGGTCAACGAACGGTTCACGGTGGCGGGCGAGAACGTGACCCTGAGTCTGCCGGCCGGGCCTTACGTGCGCGTCGAGGGGACTGGGGTTCAACTGCGGGTTGCCGGTCAGACGCTCAGCGGCGATTTCGCGCTCGATCGCGCAACGAAGCCGGGGGGGACGGTGGTGCGAATCGCCGCCACGAACGTGAGTTTCGGAATCGGGGACGGCACGCGCAATTTCGTGACGATGAGCGGCGGCACGGCACTGTTTGTAGTGGGCGGAGCGGGGCTGGCAGGGACGGTTACGGGCAACGTGGCGTTGACCATTCCTGGGGTGCGGTTGACCGGTGCATTGCGCCTGGCCATCAACAACACGTCGCAACAGGTCACGGAGGCGTTTACGGTCAACGGGCAGGATTACTCGGTGAATCTCGAGAGCGGCCCGTATCTCAGGTTCGAAGGCAATACCATCGCCCTGACCGTCGCCGAGCAAACTCTGAATGGCAACGTAGCGTTCCAGCAGCAGACCCGCACGGATGGTTCGCGCGTGACGACGCTGGCCATCACGAACTTAAGTTTGGATTTTGGCGGAATCCAATTGTCGGTGCCGAAGGCGGGCTTCGTGATCACGAACGCCGGGCTGGCCGGTCAAGTCGCGCTGGTGGCGGACATCGATTTTGGCGGGATTCGCCTAAGCGGTGGACTCAAGCTGAGCATCAACAATACGGCCGCTCCGGTGGTGCAGTCGTTCCAGGCCGGTGGAGAGAACTTCAGCATTAACCTCCCCTCTGGCCCTTACCTGCGGGTGGATGGCCAGAACCTCTCGCTGACCGTGCTCGGGCAGACATTGACGGGCAATTTCGCGATCGAATCCGTTACGACCGGGACGGGCTCCAAGAAGCTCAGCATCGCTGCCTCCGGGCTTACCCTCTCCCTGGGCGATGTGGTGAGCGTGACCAATGGCCAGGGGCTCTTCATTCTGGACAGCACGGGCATGGCCGGGAGCGTCGAAGCGAGCATTGCGTTGAATCTGCCTGCGGACGTCTCGTTCGTTGGAACGTTTAAACTGGCGCTCAACAACACCAACCACCTGATCGACGAACAATTCATCGTAGGGGAAGAGGAGTTGACCTTGAATCTCCCCATCGGCCCCTATTTGAAAGTCGAAGGGCTGGGTGTGAATCTCCGTGTCGCCGGACAGACCCTCTCTGGAGATTTTAGCTTCGAGCGCGTGACCAGGCCAAACGGCGGAACGATCATCCGCATTGCCGCCAGCAACGTGTCGCTCGGGCTTGGCGATGGCACGACGAACTTCGTCACCCTCACGGAAGGCTTCGGGAACTTTGTCATTGTTCAGAACGGGACGACGCGAGGGTTGGCTGGACAGCTTGGGGGCACCATCCAATTGAATGCGGGCGACAGCGTCCGGTTGAGCGGAACGTTGTCGGTGACGATCAACAATCTCGCGGTCGCGGTGAATGAGAGTTTCGTGGTCGGCGGAGAAACCAAGACGCTCAATGTCCAGGCCGGACCGTATGTGCGAGTTGAAGGAACGGGGATTGCCCTGGAGATCGCCGGCCAGTCTTTGACGGGAAACATTGCTTTCGAACAGGTGACGAAACCGGGAGGCGCGAAGGTGGTAAAGGTAGCCTTCTCCCAAGTTTCCCTTTCCCTCGGCAGCGGTTCCACCACGTTTGTCGAGGTCACCGGCGGGACCGGCACGTTCCTCATCACGAGCGCCGGGCTGGCTGGTCAGTTGGCGGCGAACCTTGCCCTAAAGAACATTCCGCAAGTTGCGCTGACGGCTTCGGTCCTGGTTAAGATCAATAATACCAATGCGCCGGTGGCGGAGAGTTTCTCCGTCGGCGGAGAGACGATCAACCTGAGCCTGCCGCGCGGCCCCTTCCTGCGAGTTGAAGCCACAGGAGTGAATCTGTCGATCTTGGGGCAGACATTGTCCGGCAATTTCTCGTTCGAGAAAACGACGACGTCCGGACCGTCGCCTGCCAGCGTGATCAAGGTCGCGGCCTCTAATGTCAATTTGAGCCTGGGAGATGGTTCAAACACGTTCGTCAGCCTCACCAATGGAACCGGAGCCTTCCTGATTTCGAGCGCAGGGATGGCGGGAGAGATCAGCGGCGATGTAGCGCTCGCCACTCCGGCGATCAATTTCAGCGCGCGGCTGGCGATCAACAATTCGACCGTGCCGGTCACGGAGACCTTTACGGCGGGAACGGATACCATCGAACTGGATCTGCCGGCAGGGCCATATCTCCGTGTGGAAGTGACTGGGCTCAGTCTGGATATCGGCGGCCAACGGTTGACGGGGGATTTCGCGTTCGAGCGCGTCAAGACCGCCGGGCTCGATCGGCAACTGGGCACCGCGGATGATCGTAGCACGGTCAAGGTTGTGGCGGCTAATGTCGGCTTGCGGATCGGCAGTGGCGACCGGGATTACGTGGTGGTCAGCAACGGTCAGGGCGCATTGTTGTTAACTCCAGCCGGCATGGCGGGCACCTTGAGCGCCAACGTTGCCGTCAATGCCGGCGACGATGTTCGATTTACCGGCACTTTCTCGATCTCGATCAATAATTCGAATGCGGCAGTCAACGAAGTCCTGGAGATCGGCGACGCTTCCGTAACGCTCAACCTGCCCGGTGGTCCTTATGTCCGGGTCGAGGGGATTGGAGTGACGCTGGAGATTCTCGGCCAGCGCCTGTCGGCCGACTTTGCTTTCGAGCGGATCAGCTCGACCAAGAACGGTCAACCGCGGCAAGTCGTGCGGGCCGCGGTCGCGAATCTTTCATTGTCCTTGGGGGATGGCACCACCGACTACGTCATCGTCGAGAACGGGACAGGATCGTTCCTGATCACGCCGGAAGGTTTGGCGGCGCAGATTGAAGCTGAGGTTCGCATCGAAGGTATCGATGATGTCAGCTTCAGCGGTGAGTTCTCGCTTAAGATCAACAAGACGAACCAGCAGGTCCAAGAACGCTTCACGGTGGGGACCGACGTTGTAGAGATGAATTTGCCTGCCGGGCCTTTCATCCAAGTCTCCGGGGAGGACATCAACCTGACTGTGAGCGGGGTGACGCTCACGGGCGACTTCGACTTCCAGCAGGCAACCACGGCGACGGGTGCGAAAACGATTCGCGTCGCCGCCGCGAACGTCGGTCTAAGCTTCACGAGCGACGGCAGCGAGATCTTTGCTCTCTCGGGAGGCAGCGGTTCGCTCCTGATCACGCCGCAAGGGTTGGCTGGACAAATTTCCCTGCCGATCGACGCCGACATCTCGGCGTTCCATTTCGATACGATTCTCACCATCTCGATCAACACGATCCCGTTGGCGGTGGATCAGACTTTTGTGGTTGGGAATACCACCATTCCGATGAAGTTGCCGGCCGGACCGTTCGTGCGGGTGACGGCTTATGACACGGATGTGACGCTGGATGTCGGAGGCGGGAGCACCTATGGCCTGCACGGCGATTTCTACTTCGATCAGACCACCCGCAAAGGCACCACAACCAAGATCACCCGCCTGGCCTTCGCCAATGTCACGTTCAGCGGCTTGAGTGGAGGGGGGATCAAGAACGCCGCGGGGGCGGTTATTTTGTTGGGCAATGGCATTGCCGGCCAGGTCAGCGGGGAGATCGAGTTGGCGATACCTGGGTTCGATGTCGGGGCGACGCTCGGCGTGGCCATGAAAACCGCGCCGGGGGCGGTGGATGAAATGATCGTGGTTAATGGTCAAGAGATCGTGATCCGCTTCGCTGCCAACCAGAGCGGGGTGTTCTTCTTCGCGGAAGACGTCGAGCTGAATATCGGCGACTTCGTCACTGTGCATGGAAACGTCAGCATCGGTTCCGATGGCACCTTTGCGGGCGACGGCATTACGCTCTTCATCGGCCAAGGCCCCTACGAGATCTCGAAGGGTGTCCGTAATCCTGATGCGATCGGCGTAGCTCTTACCAATGCCAAGATCGGATTGATACGCTTCGCGGGCGGCACGTTTGCCCTGCATGCCGAGGGCGACATCGCCTTGATCGGATTGGATGGCCTCACCGTGCAAGGCCGGGCGATCGTGGATATCAATACTTCGGGACAAAGCGTAACTCGCGTGCTGACCATTCCAGGCACCAGCCCGAGTTCGGTTACGGTCAGTTTCGCGTCTGCGGAAAGAACGACTCGATTCACCGGATCGGTCTTATTCAAAGTAGGCGACGTGTTCGAGGTCGGCGGGACGATCTCTCTGAGCAAGCGGCCGACGGGAGAAGTGCAGGTGGCGATTGCCGGGGCCGCCGTGAAGATCCGGGTCAGCGGCGAAGAGGTGTTCAGCATCGGCGGCAATGCCACATTCCTGATTGGCGGCGCGCAGGGCTTCACCATGCAGAGTTTCCGGCTGAACGGATTCTCCCTGTTCGGACTCGGGGCCGATCTCGGCGCGAACCCGCGCGAGCAGTTGCTCTTCCCGACCGCGCAGTTGGCCAGCCCGATTCCGGGCGCGGTGGTCGACCGCGTCGCCCTCAACAGCCAGGGCTATTTCGACGTGGAGTTCGACGATCCCAATGGGGTGGGTCTGAATGAAGCCCGCATCCTGGATGCCGAGGCCGAATTCAATGTCCTGCTCAACGGATCGCCGGCCGGAATCACGGTGAATGGAACGCCTACCAAGGTCGGGCCGAACAAATACCGGTATAGCTTTACCGGCAGCCTGACGCAAAATGGCGATGTGGCGGTCGAATTCATCGCGAACTCCTGGTCCGACCAGCGGGGCACCAACAATCTCGGCGCGCTGCAATACTTCTTCCTCGCGACAAAGAATCTCCAAGGCCAATTGCCTCCCCCTGGCCCGACGGCTCAATTGACCAACCCGGGGAATGGCACGGCCGTAAGCGTCGGCCAGTTCAATGCCCGGCGGTATATCGATGTTACATTTACCACGCGCACCGACAGCCCCATTGATGTGAATTCGCTGAACGGCGACGAGTTCACGCTCACCGGGTCGGGCGTGGCCGATGTGGCGCTGACGCCTGATGGCCGGCCGATCCTGGTTGGAAGCCCGTCGTTCGTCTCCGGCACTACCTATCGGTATTATCTTTCGGACAAGAATTCGGCCAACACCATCGACTTCTTCGTGGCAGGCGAGGTCCAAGTCAATTTCCGCGCCAACTCCTTCCGCACTCAGGACCAGGTCACGAATACGGCCCGCACGGAAAAGTTTACCCTGTCCGCCGATGCCGCCGGCGCGGCCACCGCCCAAAATGCGCTCAAGCTTGGCCCGCTGACGCTGCAAGGTCCGACGATCGGTTTAGATGGGGTCAAGTTTAAGGATGGACTGCTCTATCTCACGATCAGCGTGGGGGTGAATCGTGCCTCTCTCGGTTTCGGCGGGGCTCCTGCTGCCGGCACCAGCCAGCAGCAATCGAGCAGCGGAATCACGGCCGACCTGGTGGGCGTGGTCGGGACGTTCGATATCGGCTTCGATGCGTTCGGTTTATTAAGCGGCAATTTCCGCGTGGATGTGCCGGGCAAGTTCAAGCTCCGGGTGGCCGGGCTCACGGTGTCCGTGCCGAACGTGGTGCTGGTGGAAGCCTCCGGCATTCTGGTGCAGTACGATCCGGCCTTGGAGAATGCTGAGGCTGGGCCGCAGGATCAGGAACTCGTGCGGGTCGATTCGCTCAGCATCACCTTCCCATCGCTCGGGGTGAAGGGATCGATCTCGCCATTCGATCCGAATCCAAGCGATCCCGCCAATCCCTTGGTTCCCGGTTTGGTGGTGCGCCGCAACGGTTTCAAACTGGGTCAGGCCGAGCTGCAATTCGGAGGGGTCACCCCGACACTGCAACCGGCCGCGCAAACCGGCAACACCTCCGGCCAGACGGCATCCGTTACGTCGGACGGCAAGATTCGGCTCGGCAGCATTCTCGAGCTTGATGATATCCGGATCGGCGTTACCAATTTCGAGGTCAACTTCAATGCGGAGAATCCGGTGGTTTTCAACGGATCGATCTACATCGCCACGGGCGGGGCCAAGTTCTTCCCGGGCAAACCGATCTCGGCAACGATCTCGGATCGTCAAACCGCGGACGACGTCAACGCCGACGGCCGCCAGAACACCGAAGCGCTCCGGGCGGAGTTAAGCTTCACGAACGGCCGGGTCGATGCCTTCCGGTTCAAGGTGGATACGCTGGCCATCAAGCTGAGCACCTTCCTGGAATTGACCGCGCGCGACTTTTTCATCAACACGGGCGCATCCGATTCGCAGGAGGTTGTCTCCTTCGGTTCCCTGGGAGCCAAGGTCAAGATCGGCTCAATCAGTTTGAGCGGAGAGGCGCGCAATTTCGCCTTCCTCGGAGATGGCTCATTCCGTGCCAAGGCCGGCTTCGGAGTCTTCCTTGGCGTCGGCTCCGCTACGGGTGAAAGTTTCAAGTGGCCAAGCTTCCTTCCGATCCAGTTGAACGCCCTTGGGATCGAGTGGGCAGATATCGAGAATCACCCGGAGGATTTCGTCCTGACCATTTCGGCCAGCGTCACAGGAATCAAGGGCGTGGCTGGGCTCGAATTCTCGGGGACGATCGAAGGCGTGAAGATTTCGCCGAAGCTGTTGCTGGAAGGAAAGTTCCCCATCATCGATATCGCCTCCATCGGAGTGAGCGTCAAAGGCAGGATGTTCGGCGGAGAGATCGAAGCCGCGTTGATCGGGGGGATTCTCAAGCTGGATGCGAGCCAAAACATGATCGATCCGCTCGACTCGACCACTCCGGTGGTGGATCGGGTGTTCTTCGTCGGTTTGCAGGGCGGATTCAAATTCCCGGGAGTTGGCGGTGTTACAATCCAACTGGCGCTCTCGGAATTGGGGCCGCTGGGAGTGTATCTGTCGGCATCGCTGCCGACCGGAATTCTGCTTGAGCCGAATACCGGTCTTTCGATGAATGACTTTTCAGCCGGTGTCGAGTTCTTCAAAACACTGCCGTCGATCGAAGACCCGCTGGCGCTGCGCGGCCCTGCTTTCCAATTACCATCCGAGGTCACACCGGCAACATGGCTTGCCTCGATTAAGCAACAGGTGGTGACGCAATATCGTGCCGTCAAAGCTAACCCGTCGCTAGGCGGTTTCCTGGCGGCGTTTACAGCGCCGATGACAATTACCGGAAGCGCGAAGATTTTCACGATTTACACCTCGCAACAAGTCTTCAACGGCCAGGTCACGGTGAAGTTCAGCACGGACGGCAAGTTTCTCATCATCGGCAAACTGAATTTTGCCAACGATCAAATCAGCATTTCCGGGCGTCTCTACGCGGATCTCTCCAAGGTCGCCAGCGGGACGGTGGTGGTGCTCTTCCTGGCCGATGTGCCCGATCAGGTGCGTCTGCTGACCGTGTATGGCAAATTGAAAATGGGCTTTCGAAACGCCTCTGGCGAGGAGGTTTCGTTCGATGTCGTCGACCCGGCGGTGACCGGTGGAACGCAGTCGGAACCGGTCGCTCAAATCGTCGATCCCGGCACCGGGTCCGTTGATATCAACGTCATCAATGCCCGCAGCACGACCGTCACCACCCTTTCCGGCACGACTTATACGGGCAAGCAGTTCATCGATGTGGTCTACACCACGCCGACGGGAGCGAATTTGGACCTAGCCTCGATTCTCGATAGCGATGCGGAATTCACGCTGGTGCAAGACGGCCAAACGATTGCCGTCGATGGTACTCCGGTGCCGGTCTTAACCCGAACGACCGATGCAGGATTACTGGAGGTGGTCCCGGTGGAGGTCACGGCGGCCGATCAGGAAGGCAGCACTGCGCAACAGGCCTTGATCAAAGCGGTGCAGCGCGAGGGAACGACGAGGTTCCGATACGTCATCACTCAGTCCGGGTTCCAGTTCCGTCGGGGGGCTGTGACCGTTCAGTATTTGGCAGGAGCCTTCAAGAACGCCGATGCGACCACTGGGAACGGCAATACCGTTACTGGGAGGGCGAGCGTGGCGGCGGTGGAAACGTTCACGGTCACTGGCGCCACCGCGATCCTCGACAGCCCGTCGGCGGGGGGGGGCATTGATGTCAGAACGCTGAACAACCGCAACTATCTCGATGTCGACTTCGTGGCGCCTTCCGGGGCATCGATCGATCCGGCCAGCATTCTGGACCTGGAGGCTGAGTTTGTCTTGGGCGGCGATGGGCTTGGCACGATTACGCTCGATCTTGCGCAAGCGCCACTGCGCTTGGCCAACCCCGCTGGCGGAACGCTTCGGTTCCGGTTCTGGCTCTCGGGCGAGTTTGGCGAAACTGGAAGCGTGACTTTGACGTATCTGCCGAACAGTTGGTCGTATCTGGCGGCTGTCCCGGAGAATGCGACGGGCGGGACCTCAATTGGCGTCCCAGGTTCGCTCGGAAATCTGGCCGGCACCAACACCCGCAGCTACCTTGATGTATCGTTCCTTCCCACACAGGGGCACAGTCTGGACGAGGCTCAAATTCTCGATTCTAACGCTGAGTTTGCCCTCAGCGGGGCTGCGGCGGTTGGCGTTACTATAGGAGCCACGCCTCACAAGATTGGCGAAGGACTCTTCCGGTATTATCTGACCACCCCGTCCGCGGGCTTCTCGGTCGGCTTGGTGTCGGTGGATTTTGTGGCAAGTTCGTGGAAGGACGCAGACGACTCCACGGGGGATCGGAGCTACAACCTGGCTTCGAGCCAGACTTTTGCGATTCAAGGGGCCACCGCAACGGCCACGAATCCGAAGGCGAATGCCACGATCGGCCGCGAAATGATCAATAACGGCGGGTACCTCGAGATCGCCTTCCGCCCAACGGCCGAGCGCGTGCTCGATCACGGCAGCGTCGATGGCGACGAACTGGTGCTGCGTGATGCCGCAGGAAATCTGGTGAACTTTAGCGGTCTGCCGGAGCGGGTTGCGGGCACCGATGCCTACCGGTATCGATTTGCCGCGCCTCTTGCCGCAGGCCGATACACCATCGAGTACAATGCCAATTCCTGGGCCGACGATTCGGGATTGGGCAATCTGGCGGCTTCGGAAGCTTTTGTCGTTGCCGTGGCGACCGCAGCGATGACAGACCCTCTGCCCGGCAAGTCGGTGGATCGCGAAGAGCTGAACGGTAAGCATTACTTCGATGTCACCTTCTCGCCTGTGGCGGGCCAGACCCTTGATCTCGCCTCGATTCTCGATGTCGGCGCGGAGATCGAATTGATCGGCGCGAATGGCGAGAATGTTCTTTTGAACGGCACGCCTACCCAGCCGGGCGCTCTGGCCGGGACGAACACGTTCCGCTACTCCTACACCGGCCTGTTAAACTCCGGCACCTTGACCGTGCGATTCATCGCGGAAAGCTGGACGGATTCGGCCGGCAACGCCGGGGCCGCGTCTTCGGAATCGTTCAAAGTCATTACCCAGAGCTCCACCTTCTTCATCGATCTTTCCGGTGGCATCGAGTTGCGTGCCGCGGACTTCCTGGACGAGCCCCTGCTCGCGATGACCGCTCGGGTCACTTTGGACATCGATTACGACCGCACGATTTTCACGCTCGATTTCGAAGGACAGCTCAAGATTTACAAGCTTGGGACGGTTGGAGCTACCGCTGGGCGATTCATCCTCGACATGAGCAACACGGTGAGCGACGACCCGCAATTCTGGGGCGTGGCCACCCTTGAGACGAATTTCACGATGCTGGAGCAGTACGGCATCTTCCTTTACGGGAAGGGCACACTGCAGATTAATACGACACAGTACGAAAAGACGGAAACGCTCACCCTCAAGGGCCTCGGTAACAGCGGCGAGGACGTAACCCGAACCTTCAAACTCCAGCCCTTGTCTTTCACCGTCGAGATCGCCGGGCAGTTGCGATTGCGTCCGCCGGGAATGAGCAACGATTTGTTCCGGCTCAACGGCGGGTTTTACCTCAAGATCAGCCCTGCTCAGTTCGAGATTTTTGCGACCGCCTCGCTCTCCTTTGGCATCGGCGAAAACCAGATAACCTATGGCTCCGCCACTGGTTATTTGACGGTCGTTACCGGGCTCGATGGGGCGGGCAACGTCCGGCCCGGCGTTACTCCGGGAGTGGCCGGTTACTTCAAGATCGGCGCCGGTGCGGACATAGGACTGCCGAATGTGGGCAGCTTGTTCTCTGCGACGGGATCGGTCACGATCATGTTCAACACGACTCTCCAGGATCAGACCTTCGTGATTCCGGAGACTTTCCTCCCGCTCTTGAAGCCCGGGGATCCCACCACGATCGATATTTTCCGCGGCGCTCCAAAACTCGACGGAACCCGGGATGTCAATGCCGGCCCGGAAATCTATTTTTCAGTCACCATCGACGCCCAACTGACGATCGGCGGAGTCCTCACTTTAAATGGTTTCCTGCAGATCCAGGTTGCGGCACAAACGAGTGGCTCGAACGTGGGTGGCCGCCTGAAGGTGACCGGCGCGGTTGGGACGACCATCCCGTATCTGGGATCGCTCGCAGGCACCCTCAATTTCGAGGTCTATCTGGGGACAAATCCGGGCATCGTCGGCCGGGTTTTCCTGGCGCTGGCCAGCGGCGACATTCCTTACGTCAGCCTGAGCGGCGAGCTGCTCATCGAAATCAATACCTTTGCCGCCGCTCGAACCGTCGATACGTTCAAGATCAAACGCGATTCGAATGGGCGTTTCAACGGCTTTGAGCGCGACGCGAACGGAGGCCTGATCGCGGAATCTGTCGAATTATCGATCACAAGCGGGTTCAAGATCATGCTGAGCGGCGAATTGAAGGTCGGCACGCTCTCGTTGATCGGTTACTTCGAGTTCAGCATCACCGCGACCGAATTGCGGTTGATTGCGTTCGCCTCCATGCGGCTGGATCCCTTTGGCCAGCTCGCGGCCACGGGACTTCTGGTGATCAATTCGCGCGGGTTGGTGGCGCACGTCGGGTTGACGCTCACAGCCGATTTTGGCGGCAGCCTGGGCCTCAAGTTCAGTGGTACTGCTTTCCTGGAAATCAACACCACTGAATCTGCTGAATCCTTCGCCATTCCGAACGGAGGCACCGTGACGGTGGATCGGGGATTGCGAATCCATGTCGATGGCAAAGTAGAATTCCTTGGCTTTGCTGAAGCCACCGCGTTGGTCGACTTCCGGATTACTCCTACTGAGACCCGGCTCGAGTTCCAACTCAGCTTCTTTATCGGCTTCCTGGCGTTCCAAGCGAGCGGGGTTGCTGTTGTTTATTACGACGATTCCCCGGGAATCATGCTCAATCTGGCGGTGCGGGCCACGGCCAACGCTTCGGTGTTCTTCATCGATGCGAGCGGTCGGATGCAGTTAAACACCACAAACCGGACCCGCGAGGGAGTTGCGCGGGGTTTCCTCCTTTCCCTTAACGGCGAAGTAAAGATCCTCGAAGTCCTGAAATTCCAGGCGGGCTTTACCATCGTCATTCAAGCCGGCACCTGGTCGCTGGACGCCTTCGCGACTCTCGATTTCTTTGGAGTGCTCACCTTGAGGGGGCATATCTTTCTGGAGTCCGACGGCGATTTCGATATTAGCCTCGATGGGAATGTCCTGCTGGGTTCGCGTTCCTTTGGCTTGGAAGGAGCGTTCCATTTCCGCATCAAGTCGACCCACACCTCTGATGCGATCGGCAATCCGTATTACCACTTCCTCCTGGAGGGCAGTGCTGAAGCCTCTGCTTATGTCTTCGGCTTCACGCTCGCTTCGGTGGGCCTCGGCTTCCGTTTCGAGGCCCAGGGCGCTGGAACGGTTCCGATCGTTCTGACGTTGCAGGTCAAGATCAAGATTCTGTTCATTACCATCCGAAAGACGGCTCGCTTCAATATCGGCTATCTCGAATTGCCGAAACCGGTTTATCTGGGCGGTCAGGCCGGCACCACGCTCAGCCAAGTGCGAAGCTGGGATCCAGCCACGGGCGGCGAGCTCTATGCCAACGTGGGCGACCGCGGGTTTGCGCGCAATGTCGGCATCGATGAAACGACCAATCAGGCGCTCATAGATGAGTCCATCACCATCGATCAAGTGACCGGGAACGGGAGCCGCGGCACCATCATCGTGACGGCTTACGGCCGCAGCAATATCTACGAGAACTCCACGGGCATTCAGATCAATGGCGGGACCGGCAACGATTACATCTTGGTCAAGGACTCCGTCCTGCTGCCGGTCACGATCAATGGCGGTTCTGGCGACGATACGATCATCGTCAACGGCAAAGGCCGGATTACCATTCTAGGAGGCGCAGACGACGATTATATCCTCGCCACGGGCTCGAATATTCAATCGATCGACGGCGAGGCCGGCAACGACCAGATCGAATATCGGGGCGCGACGGCGACGACCATCCACGGTGGAACAGGGGACGACACGCTGTCCGGCGGCCCGGCTTCGGACAATATTTACGGCGACGAAGGCAGCGACATCATCACGGCAGCCGGCAACGATACCATTTACCTGGGCACTGGAAGCGACATGGTCCGGATCGGGCCGGATGCCCTCGGCAGCAATATTCACGGCAGCGACGGCGCTGGCGAGCGCGACTTCCTCGTGTTCACGGCCACCGAAGCCGGCGATACGATTGTCGTCGAACGCGGAGGCGGCACGCGGCAGATCAACGTGGTCACGAACGGCACCGTCTTGACCACGTTCGGAATGGAAGATCTTAGCATCGATGCTGGACAGGGTGCCGATTCGATCACCGTCCGCGACTTGTTCGGCAGCGGGGTTAGCTCGGTAACCGCGAACCTTGGGAAGCGCTCGACCGTCAATGGAACGAAGATCGATCGCGTCGATCTGGACGACGATCCGAATACCACCGACGACATCCGTAACGTGGTCGTTCCTAATCTGATCGTGTCCGACGACCAAGCCGCCGATTCGCTGACCATTTACGGTACGAATGGGGCTGATGCTTACATGATCACGCCGGAGAACCCGAGCGCGGATACCCGGTATTATCAGGATTACAATTTTAATCGCCAGGGAGCATATGATGTTACATTGACGAACAGCGTCAGAGCCGAAGGTGACCGAGTTACTTTGCTGGCCTTGGACGGCAACGATTCCATCAACGCCAGCCCGCTTGGAACGGCCGATGAAGGATATCTAGTGCGCGATCTGGCGCTTCTGACTTTGGTTGCCGGCAACGGCAACGATGAGCTGATCGGTTCGCCTTTCGACGATGTGCTGGACAGCGGACTCGGTGATGATCGGGTCACCGGTGGCGCCGGGCGGGATACCTTCATCGATGCCGGGGGTGCAGATACGCTCATCGAAACTTCCAATCAGGATATGACCTTGGCGGACGACACTTTCGTCGTCGGTTCCATCCTGGCTAATAACGGAAGTAACACCTTCGCGAGTGCGCACCCATACGTGGACCAATCCGTCATCGAAGAGATGATGAAACTCGACGATCCGGATTTGTCGATCGGCAATCGCGGTGATCGCTACGCCGCAGGTGCGGTGGTCGAGGATCTGAAGATGATCTTTGAGGCCGCGATCTTGACCGGCGGCAATGCGAATAACACGCTGGTGATCGGCGACATGGATGGCGAAATCACCGTGGGCGGAGTCGTCCGGCGGGTGTCGCAGTGGTCGGGCACGGTGAATCTGGACAACCGGACGAACGAGCTTTCGCACCCTGAATACTATATTATCAACTTCACTGGGAATGGCGGGGCCCGGGTAACCATAACGGATAGTGGGTTGGGAGTGGGCGTCGATATCCTGCTCGTGAACGGGACAATTCGCGCCGATACGGTCACGCTGGATGCCGGTGGATCAGGGGCCTTCCGTTCCGGCACCGTGACCATCGGAGAGTTAACGCTGCCCAGGCGCGACATCGTCACGTATCGCCAGTTGGAGCGCGTTTTCGTCCAAACTTACTCCGGGAACGATAGCATCCTGGCCAACGACACGGTCGTTCCCACCATTATCAACCAGGGTGGCGGCGATGACGAAGTCATCGTTGGCACGGTGCCGCTGATTCCCGATAAGGGGAATCGCAATCTCGAATACCCGGATGGAGTGCCGGTCGCCGACACCGAGAATATGACCAACGGCAACTCCGCTGTGCTGTTCATACTCGGGGAAGGCCAGAATGATCGGTTCGAGGTTAATCACAATCGCGCGAAACTCTATCTGCATGGCGGGGCCGGCAATGATCGCTTCCTCTTGAAGACGTTCCTCGTCTTGCGCGAGAACCTCGACAATCCGGATGAAGTCACGAATCTCTCCAGCCTGTTTGGCGGCGCGGGCTTCAACCGCTACGATTATCTCCAGAACGCACCGGTGGATATCAATGGCGGCACGGGCGTGGATACCATTGTGATCGTAGGCACTCCCATCGGCGATGTCTTCGTAGTGACCGACCGCTATATCGCCGGCGCGGGGCGGATCGTGACCTTCAGCAATATCGAGGCCATCGAAGTCGACGGCGGTGGCGGTGGCGATCAAATTTACGTCCTGAGCACCAGCGGGTCGTTTGAGACGACCGTGGTGGGCGGTTCCGGCGACGACACGATCCACATCGGTGGCGATCCGCCGCCCCTGGTCTTCGATCCTCCATCCTATACCTATGTGCCGCCGGCCATTCAGCTCCAATTGCCGCCTGAAGTGGTTTGGAAGGATGCCAGTTTCAATCTCAGCGGAATGTCGTTCACGTTTGAGTTAAACTTCTGGCAGACGGTGCTGAATTTCTTCGGCCTGGGCGCAACTCCGGCGCAGGCCGCCCGCAAGATCCTGTCGGACAAGGTCAATGCCTTGTTCGGACAATTGAGCGCCGCATTCCCGTACTTCCGGGCGCTGCCCTTCGATGTGAACCAGGCCCAGATCGAGGTCAACAGTCGGCTCGCCTGGAATTTCATCGTGCCTTATACCCGGGTCGAAGTCCGCGTGCTCAACTATCAAGTCGGGTACCAAACCGGCACGCTGCAAACCCGCACCAAGCTGATTCAGCCTCCCGCCGTTACGGTGGATCCGCCCACCTTTGTCTTCAAGGCGGAAGGCGTGCAGAATCTCTCTGGCATCAAGGGCAAGCTGACCGTTCAAGGCGGCGATCAGTTCGAGGATGCGGGTGACCGGGTCCTCGTTCATAATCAGGGCGGGAGCTTCGCGCCGGGGATGTTGATCACCCGTTCGGTGCCGCGGATGATCCAGGTCGGTGAAGATCGTTTCGGAACTCCGATTTTTGCGCAGGATAAGGATGCGGACACGGGCGAGCTGCTCTGGGATACATTCCGAAGTTTGGAGGGCCTGGGTCAGGCTCCGAATCGGCGCGGGCTCGATACGGTTCAATTTAACGGTGTCTGGCTCGATGGCATCGAGAATCTCGACATCCGTCTCTCCAATGGCTCGGACGAATTTACCTTCGCTCCGACGGGTGCCGATGTGAAACGCACGCTGCAGCCGGTCAAGACCACACTTGTCACGGCGGGCGGCAATGACCGAGTTTACGTCCGCGAGATTAGCGGAGATACGCTCGTCCTCGGCGGCGCAGGCGACGACACCGTTGAAGTCCAAAACGACAATCGCCTGAATCGGATCGGCGCGCGGCTGACCTTCGATGGCGACGGTGATATCGAGGAGCAGAGCATCCCGGTGAGCGCGGCTGAGTACCAGACGCTCATTGATGCCTCGCCCAATGTTTTCATCAACTCCGAGCAGCAGAACTTCAGCTACACCGATGCCGCCGGATCGCGAAAAACCTACGCCTTCCCGGAGCGTGCGAAGATTCTCTTCAACGACAGCGGCAATGTCGGAGTCCGGGTTGCCGTCCTGAATCCCGATGGCTCAGTCCGGGAGAATTTGGTGCAACAGCGCGGTGTTCAGAAATACGGCGCGCAAAAAAGCGACGCGCAGAACCGTCTGCTATATTACGATGCCGATGGAGCCGAGACGACAAATGCCGCTTCGGGGATTCCGGTGATTGTCGAGACGCTTCGAACGGCTCCGGGAGCCCGGCCGGTTTACCTGAACGGCGAGAACAAGGAAGTCTTCGACAACACGGGCCGGAAATCCTTTGTGCCCGACTTTGATAACGGCGCGCTGCTCTTTGTCGACCAGTTCGGCAATCTCGTGGACGACGCCCGCTGGATACTCAACGGCCCCGGCCCCGACTTCAATGTTTACGAGTTCGATCTCGATCCGGCCGAGTTCGGGAAGATCGATGTGCAGGTCAGCCAGGATGGGTTAGTGTGGACAAGCGTGAAAGGCAGCGAAACCTCGCTCCGCAGATTTAATGGGCTTTTGGGCAACTACTATAACGGCCGCGATTTCAATAGCCTTGGATTCACCCGGGTCGACAATGTGGTGGGCTACTTCTGGGGCGGGGGGGCGCCGGCTCCGGGCATCGGGAGCAACCAGTTCAGCGTCCGCTGGACGGGCTACGTTCAGGCTCCTGAAACGGGTGTTTACACGTTCTCGACAGCCTCGGACGACGGGCAGCGGCTTTACGTCAACGGCCAGTTGATTATCAACGATTGGAACGAACATCCAATGACCGAACGCTCCGGCCAGATTGCCCTTCAGGCCGGTAAGCTGTACCCGATCACGTTCGAGATGTACGAGAATCGCGGCGATGCCGGTGCGATCCTATCCTGGAGCGGGCCTGGTTTCGCAAAGCAAGTCGTTCCGACCAGCCGGTTGTTTACCACGAACGACGCTGAAGGCGATGGTGCGTTTGTCGACAATAACCTCGGCCGATCCTACGATCTCGGCGGTCTGGCCTGGGCGCGCTACGTGCGCATCGTCGGGTTGGACGGCTCGGCTGGCGGGTTCGATCTGGATGCCGTGGGAGCCATCTACCGTGGCACCAACGCGCCGCGGTTTGCCGCTGTGGCGCAGAACACCGCGATCGGAAATGCCAATGCCGTGCTCGGTGGCCCAAACAGCCGATTCCAGCTCGGCGTGAACGATATTCGCGTCGCTTTGGGCACGCAGAGCATCACGTTGAGCGGTTTCGCTCCGGCGGTCATCCCTGTCCAGCAGACCACCACCATTATCTGGCGGCAGACCCATGACGTCTACAAGTCAGGCTCGGGCGGCAACGACCGGATCATCGTGAACGATTCCAGCAATACGGCCGGCATCGCGGGATCGTTGGCAAACTACTGGATTCCGGTGTATCAGCTCGATCCGCAGGGAAAAGTGCAGTACCACACCGGCTCGGCCAGCCCCACTCCCAAGAGCTACGTCGGCGGGGAAGTTCTGCGCGATCCGTTCACGGGGCTGATCGTCACTTACCGCGGTGGAGAGCAGGTCTACGATCCGTTCACCGGCCAACCCTTGTTCGATATTGATGGCAACCCGCGCCTGCATCTCGCGGGCGAGCCTGTCTTCCATTCCGCCAATGACCCGGTAGTCCGTTCCGCGGGCGAGATCCAGCGATATCTCGGCGGCGAACAGGTCTATGACGAGGATGGTCGGGCGGTCATGAATGGCAGTTCCCCCTTTCTGCATATTGGCGGCCAAGCGTTGATCCACAATCGCCGGGATCAGGTCTACGATCTCGTCAGTGCCGCCGGGACACGGGTTCAGCTCGGTACTGCCTATACGCCGCCGACATTCGAGAATGTCACTCTCGATTCGGACACGGTGCTGGATCTCCGTTCCTTGGCAGGCTTCAACTATGATTTGAAGGCCACGGGCAATTCGGTGACCGACGACCGGGTGGCCATCGTGGTCTACGAGGGCTCAAAGATTTACCGCCTGGCCGGCACGCAATTCTCGGCGTCTGCGGCTAATGATCGGATCACGTTTAACGGCACGACGCCTGCTCCTAATCGGCCGGTCACTATCAAAGTGGTCATCACCACTCCTGCGTTCCATGCGGCCGGCGAGACGGTGTTCTACTTTGGTGACGAACGGGTTCAGATTGGCCAACCCGTGATCGATTCCAGCGGGAACTTCCGTCTGGATGAGTCTGGAAATGTGCTTCTCTATACCACCACCGTCGATTCGCGCGGCCGCCCGGTCTTCCACGGTCGCGGTGAGGTTTTCTATCGCCTCAAAGCCGGAGCCGGAGCCGGGCCTTACAGTCAGGACAGCTTCGAAGCCGTCACGTACGCGGGTGGAGAACTCAAGCGCTATCTCGGCAACGAACCGGTTCGATATACTGGCGGTGAACGTACCTACTATTCCGATGCCGATCTCAAGACCACCGCTTCCAAAGTCCTTCGTGTCGATGGGCTCGGGTTGCCGTCCGGGATTCTCTATTCCAATTTGGAGAGCATCGAAATCCGGCTGGGCAACGGGGCGGATTCGTTCACCGTCCGGAGCACTCAGGGACGCACCGATCTTTACGGCGGCGGTGGCAACGACTCGATCCACGCCTACTCAGAGTATTTCTCGCTGGACGATCTCAGAGGTGAGCTTCGGGTGGATGCTCAGGGCGGGGATCGCAACCGGCTCGTGGTCAGCGATCAGAACGATCCGGATCGCGACGGAGCCGTCTCGATCACCAATAATACCATTGCTGGGCTTGCTCCGGCCGATATTCTTTACACGGCGTCGGGCGGCTTCTTCGAGAGCGATTACGACAGTGCCAGCAAGTCCTTCAGCCCGGGCGTGTGGATTCGGGGTGGTCAGGGTGGAAACGGCATCACCATCGCCAGCACCCGCGCCGCCCGGATCGAGGTCACTTCCGTGTACTCCGGCACGGCCAACGATACGGTCGCCATTACCGATCCCTCCCCGCAGTATTTGGTTGTCCGCGGCCAAACGGGCGCGGACACGATTGATGCCACGCGGACAGCAGGTGGTGTGGCCGCCTTTGGGGACGAAGGACCGGATACCTTGCTCGGCGGGAACGGCAACGATGTCCTCGTCGGCGACGATGCCGCGGATACTCTTCGTGGCCATGGCGGGGATGACGTCCTTCTGGGAGACTCGGCGGTCATCGAGCGCGAAGCCAGTTACTCTGTGATCTCGATTGCGAGCGCCAACGACTCCGTGGGTGCCGGTGATCAATTGTTTGGAGGGCTGGGAAACGATGTCCTGTTCGGTGGAACCGGCAACGACGATCTCGTGGGCGACGCTGGCGATGACATTCTGGTCGGCGATGGGGGCATCGCGATTGTGTCCGCTGGCCGGGTCGTCAGAGTGACGGCCTCCGATCATGCCGGTGATGGTAACGATACTATCGATGCCACGGGTTCAGCGGGAGCGGATGTTGCCTTGGGCGGCACGGGCAACGATGCCCTGCACGGTGGAACCCTCGACAACGCCTCCAATATCCTCATCGGCGACAACGGAGTGGTCGTGCTGGATGATCCGAATGCCGCGCCGGGAGAGTCCTTTGACATTTACACCACCGAGCCTGCGGCTGGCGGCAAGGATGTCATCGCCGGTGGGCTCGGCATCGATATTATTCTCGGCGGTTCGGGCGGTGAGGATGTCGCGGGAGTCGGTGGCGATACGATTTCGGGCGGTGCGGGAGACGATGTGGTCTTGGGCGATGGCGGCTACATCACGCGCAACAGCCAGCGCGTGGTAATCTCGGTCGCCAGCCACGACG
This sequence comes from uncultured Verrucomicrobiota bacterium, assembly GCA_964478815.1. Taxonomy (GTDB): domain Bacteria; phylum Verrucomicrobiota; class Verrucomicrobiia; order Limisphaerales; family SXQI01; genus DASVNK01. The sequence goes on along the minus strand of CAYZKY010000004.1, from coordinate 42,348 downwards.
GAACGATCGGCGGCAACGACATCATCGATCAATCCGGTTCGGCGGGAGCGGATATTCTGATCGGCGGAGCTGGCGACGACCACCTGTTCGGTGGCCAGGCCGATGCCGCGACCGATATCCTGATCGGCGATAACGGTTCGGTGAATTTCGATACCGGCGATCCGGCAACCGCTTTCGACATCTGGACGATCGCTCCTGATATCGGGGGTACTGATACGATCGAAGGTGGCTTGGGCAACGATGTCATTCTCGGCGGCGCGGGAAATGACCTGCTGACCGGCGGGCGTGGTTCGGATGTGGTCCTCGGCGACAATGGCTACCTCTGGCGAAATGCCAGCCTCGCCATTTCTCGTCTCCAAACTGTTTTGCCTGCCCATGTCGCCGGTCCGGCAGGTGTGGGCGCCGATGCCGTTTTCGGTGGCGATGATACGATTGATCTAAACGCTGCGGAAGGTGCCGACGTCCTCTTTGGCGGAACCGGACACGATAAGATTTATGGCGGTGGCACCGAAGGGGAGATTATCGTGGGCGATAATGGGGTTCTGGCGGGCGGGACTCCAGTGATCGAATCCGATCCGGCCAGCGCCGATGTCAATGATGTCTTTACCGTCCAGGGTGCTCAGGGCGGTAACGACGAAATATACGGAAGTGTCGGCCCGGATGTCATTCTGGGCGGCTCCGGCGATGACGTGGTCTTTGGCAACGCTGGTGACGACATCTTGATCGGCGACGGCGGCTATGTGGATCGCGATGGCGCCGGGGCGCTGGTCGAAGTGAGAACGCATGAGCCCGAGTTCGGCGGGAATGATCGGCTGGACTACCTCTCCCAGGGAGGTTCTTTGATTGCCAGTGCGCGAGCGGCCGGCAACGACCTGATCTTCGGTGGTTCCGGCGACGATATTATCGACGCGGGCCTCGAGGCGATCGGCCACCGCCTGTTCGGCGACAATGGCCGCGTGCCGTTCCTTCCGGCGGATCGCGATCTATACTCCACCGACCCGACTTACGGCGGACGTGATCGCATTACCGGCAGCCCGGTACCGGATGTAATTCTCGGCGGTGCCGGGGGCCTGGATGCGGCGGGCGGCGGCGACATCATCGCAGGCATGGGTGGCGACGACATCCTCTTCGGCGATGGCGGCCATGTTGCTTACGATTCGTTAGGCGTTGTCACGAGTTTCGAGAGCCTGCACCCCGATGCCGGAGGCGATGATTTCATCGATGACGGGGTAGCCCGCGATTATCTGAACGAGTACGGAGCTTCCTTCTCGAATGAGATCAGCGTCGGTGCGGATATTCATGTGGGTGGCGCGGGCTCGGATGTCCTTCGCGGTGGCGATGCAGACGCGCTGGTCGATATCCTCCTCGGGGATAACGCTCGGGTGGAGCTGGCCAAGATCGCGGCTTTTGTCTCGGTCATTAGACTGTCCGACAGCGACTTCCGGCAGATTGCTCCGTTTGATGGCATTCAGAGCATCGGCCAACCGCACGGCGGCGCGGACGATCTGTATGGCGGTCAGGGCAACGATATTCTGTTGGGCGGGCCATCGGACGACCTTCTGGAAGGCGGGCTCGGCGACGACTTGCTCCTTGGCGAAGAGGGGATGGATATTATCTGGGGCGGTTCGGCCCTCTACAGTGAAGCGCTGTATTTCCGTTGGGCTAACGATATCGAACGTGCGGCCAGGATGGATCTCCCACCCGGTTTCGCGGCAGCCGAGCTGGCGCATCCCACCGGCTTCGTCCCGGCGCTCATGACTCCCAAGGTCCTCGCTGGCCTGTCGGTGCCCGGCGACGTCACCGACGGCAAAGACGTGCTGTTCGGCGGGGCGGATGGCGACTGGTTGTTCGGCGGCGGCGATTACGACGGCCTTGATGGCGGGGAAGGGGACGATTATCTCGACGGGGGTGCTGCTAACGACTATCTGCTCGGCGGGGCCGATCATGACGTAGCACTCGGTGGCGAGAACGACGACATCCTCCGCGGGGACTTCCAACTGGACGGTTCGTTCTCCTTGCCGGAAGACCGCGCCGGCCGCGACCAGCTCTACGGTAATGAAGGCAGTGATCGACTCTTCGGCGATGGCGGCCCGGGCACTCTCTCTGGCGAGCGCATGTGGGGTGGGGATGGCATCGATTTCCTTTACGGCTATGCCCATACGCTCAGCTCATCGACCCCAGCCCAGCTTCAGGCGGAGACTCTGCTGCGCGGCAGTGAAATGCACGGTGGGCCCGGGAATGATTGGCTCTACGGCAGCATCCGGCGGGAAGTGATTTTCGGCGACGCCGGCGCCGAACTAATTGCGGGCGATTGGCTCTACACGCGCACTTACGGTCAGAATCCGCGGGCCAATCTCCTGGGTGGCGATGATGAAATATATGGCGGTGGCGGCGAGGATCAGTTGCTCGGCGGCGGCGGGAACGATTCGCTGTGGGGTGGGCCGGATTCTGACTGGCTCGAAGGCCAGGAAGGCAATGACAGACTGTACGGCGGCTCAGGAATCGACATGATCCTGCTGGATACCAACCCGGCATACAAGTTCTTTGGCGACGTATTCGACGGTCATTTCGGCAACAGCTTCCAAGGCGACTCGATTGACGATAATGCGACGGACATTCTTTTGATCGAAGGCACCGATAATCGCGATACGATCCTGTTGTCGGAGGAGGCGGTCATGCTCGGCGGCGCGGATATCCCGGACAATGGATTGGTCAGTGGCACCGCCGTCTTTACCCTCACGCTCGGAACGCGGACCCAGCAACTTACGGTGCCGGTCACCGGCGGCATCGACAATGCCGTCCGCGCGATCAACGACACGCTCACGGTGAGTGGCGGTCCGTTCTTCTCCTACGCCGATGCCAGCGGACGGCACGGTTACGTCGAGGCCGTCCGGCGTGGCGCCCGCATCGCTTTGATCGCCCGTGGGTTCGGCACGGGAGCCACCCTGGTCTTGAGCGCGGCCAACGCCTATGCGCAGAATTTGCTCGGCCTCGGCACGGGCACCGGCACACAACGCTCCGCCGGTGGGCTGGTCATCGACTTCTATCTGGGAGGTGTCACCGACATCCGGTTCGATCAGTGGCCAGATCGAGGTGTGCTGAACGTTGGCGGTCAGCATCGAACGGCCATTGGCAATTGGCGCGATCCTCAAGGCGAGCCGGCCATCGAGCAGTTCCGCATTTCCGGCTTGGGCGGCAACGACACGTTAGGCTTCCTGCCCGGAGCAAGCGCGGTGGACATGACCGCGCTGAACGCACGCAGCAACGATTGGGCAACCACCATCGACGGCGGCGATGGCAACGATACGCTGCTCGGCTCTTCGGGCCGCGATCGCATGGACGGCGGCTTCGGCAGCGATACCGTTTACGGATTTGGCGGCGACGATCGTCTCTTCGGCGACGGTGGTCCGGGACAAGGGTTATTGACCGATGATGATTGGCTCTTCGGGGGCGAGGGGAACGACGACCTGCTCGGAGGGCAAGGGATCAATCGCCTCTACGCCTGGCCGTTGGATCCTAATATCGGCGGTCTCAACGATTCCGCGATTACCGAGCTCAAATTCGTCGATCAACTCCTCGGCTCCGTCACGGCGAGCAACCGGATCGCTCAAATCGTCTCGACGGCGGATGTTCCGGTTAACGGCCAACTGACGAGCGACGCTCACTTCGCGCTCGTCGTGGGCTCGAAGTTGCCGGTGGATGTGATCGTTCGGGCGAGTACCACGGATGGTTCGGAGAGCGTTTCGGCCACGCCGAATTTGAGTGTCGATGACCTGGTGCTCGATATCCGGGCCGCCTTGCTCGAGGCCGGCCTGCAAGACCTCGTTCAGGTGACCCGCGCCGTCGACGCGAACAACGTGAAGCTGAATCGCATCGTCTTCTCGACGTTCGGCACCACGCTCAGCATCCCGAATATTCCGGCGGGCAGCCCGGCGGCGGCGCAATGGAGATTCACTCAAGGTATGGCATCGGGCGCGGGTGTGCTCACGGCGGCGGGTGTGCCCGTGTTGCCGACCAGCCCTGCCTCGCTTGTCCTGGCGAACAACGATCGTTCCGCGACCATCACGGTCGGCCAGAGCGCTTCGACATTGGGCGATCTGGTGAACCAGATCAACGCCGAGATCGCCAAATCCATTCTTGCCGGCGAAGTCCTTGTCGAAAGCGTCAACGGCCGGTTGTCGTTCCGCTCTCTCACTACGTCCATCAAGCTGATTTCGCAGTTCGGAGTCTTCACCGATCCTCAAACCGGCCAGTATTTCAACCACGATGGCAACGGCCGATACAAACTCGTCGACACGGGTCTGAACCGCATGCTCGGTGGCGTGAATGATGACCTCCTCTTCGGCGGTAACGGTCTGGACTTCATGTATGGCAACGGTGGCACCGATGTGCTCTATCGTGCGGACGGCTCCACAATGGATTCGCTCGACGGCGGTCTCTCCGGCGATGACTGGAAGCAATACGCGCGCGAAAGCGACAAAGTTTGGTACTACCGAGGCAGCAACGCGGATGACGTCATCAACGTCGACTTCGTGACCGAGCCCGGGCTGTTCCAGGATTTGCACCTGATCACCCGCCTTACCAATAATAACGGCAATTTCACCTTCGCCGCTCAGGTCAAGCTGAACTTCAATGCCACCGACAGCAACGGCAACTCGATCTGGAATCCCGTCGATAGTTATGTCGATTTCAGCGCCCTGCGCGAACAAGCTCAGACCGGCGGTGCGGGAGCCGGTAATCAAGCCGCCGTGGCCAAGCTCAATTACCGCCAGCAGCAGATGGAGAGCAACCTTCTGCCGCCGGAGGGCGACTTCATCGCGATCATCGTGGATGCCTTGGGCGGCAACGACAGGGTTACCGTTGGCCCAACCGTCCAGAAGACCGTCTGGGTCGATGCCGGCGATGGGGATGACACCGTCGAATTCCTCTCCGGCAACGCGATTTTGACTGACCAAACCGAGCGTCCGCACCGGAATGATATCCCAACCGCCGCTAGTTCCCTGGGTGTAGCCGCCTTGATCGGCCGGTCGGAACTATCTGACTTTACCCTAGGCTTGCAGCTCAACCAGACAGCCAGGGTTAACTTGCTGCTGAACGGCTCGAATGACGCTTACGTTCTGACGCTGGCTCACGGCGGCGTCAATGGTCTGGGCAGCAACGCCGCAATTGCCGATCTGGTCGCGGATCTGAATGCCGCACTGTCCAGCGCCGGCCTGAGCCAGATTGTGGCCAAAGCTTTTGGCAACAAGATCGGATTCCTCCCTGCGCCATCGAGCCGGGTCACATCCATCCAGATTAAGCCCAACATGGATGACGCTTCGAACGTAGTAACCGCGTTGGGCTTCAAGCCGGAGGACATTGCCGGCCAGGCCATCGTGACCGCTTCGGCCGATGCCCCGGCCAACGGTCAGATTCAGACCGATCTCCAATTCGGCGTCAGCATCGGGAATGGAGCGCCGTTGATCGTTCGCGTCTCGGCGGCAGCGACGAATGGCATTGATGGTGCCGCAAACACCTCGGTGGCGGATCTGGTCAGCGATCTCAATGACGCCATCGCCGCGGCTGGGCTCCAGACCACCGTCCGGGCCGGCCAGGTCGATCAGCGCATCCGCTTCTACACCTTGCTCCCGCGCCCGAATGCGATGCTCACGCTGAGTATTCCTGCGAATAACGCGATGATCACGGAGCTGCATTTCGCCAATGGCCAGACGGCCCGTGCCGTTTATGTGGTCGCGCGCAACAGCAGCTTCACCGGATTGACTGTCGATAATCCGGAGGACGAAGACTACTACGTCTTCCAGCTCGGTCACATTCCGGCCACCGGCAATCCGCGCATCGAGCTCAGCAGCGCTTCTCAGCTTGATGGCCTTGGGCTCGCGATCTTCGACCTCGAGAATTTGCAGCAGTTTGGCACTTTTGCTCCCGTGGCGATTAATCCGGACGGACCGGATCTGACTAGCACGGCCAACAACTCCTTGGAAACCGCCTTTGGCTTGGCCAGCATTGCCGACCTTGGTCGGATTACCAACCTGAACCTCCACGCGGCCAGTGACGTGGATTATTTCCGCTTCAATCTCGATCGCGATGCTGCCGCTTCCGATAAGTTCAGCATCCTGGCCACCGGGGCGGACGAATTGCTCGAACTTGCCATTCTCGACGCCGACGGACAGGTCGTGCGGACCGCCACTACTGTCGCTGCAAACGCAGCGACTCTGAGCCTGAATGGCCTGTTGCGGGGGAGCTATTATGTCCGGGTCGCGCAGTTGGGCACGAATTCGGGCCAGGGCAAGCTGATTCTCAACAATCTGCCGTCCAACGCAGCCATTTCGGGCGGCGACACCACCACCGCTGGTCTGACTACAGTCAATCCGCGCGGCTCGCAAAATGCCTTGGTCGTGGCAGCCGCTTCGCCTGGGTCGGCCCTGAACGGGGTCTCGGTCAAGTTTGTCGGTGGAGCTTCGGCGACCGGCTCCGAAACGGTGGCTTACGACTCGGCCAACCGCACGCTCACCATCACAATCAAGGATGGCGAGAGCACCGCCGCGCAAGTCATTGCTGCCCTGAACGCCGCGAATACCGCCAATGCCTCTGCCATGCCCTTCCGCGCGATGCTTTACCAGACTGATCGCGGCTACGAACTCTACCCAGGAATCGGCGGTGCGGGCTATTCGATCCTGAATCTTTCCGGAAAATCCAACGGACTAATCTCGCTGGCGGGCTTGGAAGCCGGACGGAGCTATCTCCTGAAGATCAGTTCGCCGAATCTGGTTCCGACCATTTACACCCTAAATTTCATTCTCGAATCCGGACCCGTCGAGGAGACCGTGAACTACGCCGCGACCACAAACACGGTGCGGAAGGATGTTCTCCTCGGAGGCCCGGGCAATGATCGCTTGCAGGGCGGCATGGGTGAAGACTGGATCTTCGGCGGCCCGGGCAACGACGTTCTTTCCGGAGGGATGGACCGCCAGGCGAGCGACTTGCTGTTTGGCGGCCCGGGCGACGATATCTTCCAGATCACGCCCGACGCGTTGCCCGCTCTCAAGAACGATCCGACTCAGACGTACATCCCGACCACGGTCGACGAGTTATACGGCGATGCCGGAAATGATCGAGTGCTCTTCATGGGTGGAGATCTGGACAATCTGAGCCGTCCCATCCCGGATTTTGCTTCGATTCGTTACAATCGAATCCTCCATCGCTACGAATTCACCACTTTGGTTTGGGATGTTGCCAACCAGCGGTTCGTTACGGAGGCTCTCCCCGGCATCACCCTGACTGGTCAGAACAGCCCGCCGGTCGATGGCCGTCTCTCCGCCGACACTACTTTCGGGATCGTCCTTGGCGGGATAGAATATGAAATCACGGTTTTGAAGGAGATGGGTGCCGGGCGGTTGATCGCCCCGAACGACGTCACGGCGATCTCCGCTGGCCAGACTCGCAGTTTCCGTCTGTCGCTCGGGGCCGAGAGCAGCGTGACGATCACGCTCGATCAAACCGCGGCCGACGTCGATGCCTTCGTTTCGAAGATCAATGCTCAACTCGCCACCAGCGCTTTCGCCGGCAGCGTTCGGGCTGAGCGTGATACTGCCACCGGCCGGCTCGCCTTTGCGGTCGCCGGCATCGTCGAAGCTTCCACCATCAGCGCGACGGTGGCCCCTGGCAAACTCTCGTCGGAACTCACCGCTTTTGGATTCACCGACTCCGGCCCGCAATCGACGCTTTTCGCGGACATCAATAATTCGATTGCGGATCTCGCGCGCGATATTGCCGTGGCGATGCGGCTTGCGCGCAACCCGGCGGGCTCCACGGAAGACCTGACCGACCGCATCGCGGTCGGTGCCGATAAAGGTCGATTGGTCTTTTTGACGACCGATCTGGCGGCCGACCGTTCGCTCGCCATCTCCAGGAAGAACTCGTTGATCGAGGCAGCCGGCGCCTTGCTTGGCTTCAGTTCCGGCCAGTCGGGCGTAGGTAAAACGGCCTTCACCCAACTTTATGCCTATTATCAGACGAACGGCGTCGAGAAGACCTTGATCGATCTTCGCCGCGGCAACGACGTCTTCCGTGGCGATGCGTCCTTCGTCTTCCCGAACCGGTTGGAAGAATGGGGCATCAAGCCCGGCGACCTCCAGCAGGGAGCGAATTTGGCCGAACTTGAGATTCACGGCGGCGGCGGGAATGATCGTCTCTTCGGCGGAGCTTTCAACGACGCGATCTTCGGCGATGAAGGCACCGATTTTATCGCAGGCGGTCCCGGCGATGATGTGATCGACGGCGGCGGCGGGAAGGATTTGCTCGCGGGCAATACCACCTCGCAGCCGGACGACTACGAATTCGTCACCCGGGGTGGGCTTGATGGGATTAATGACGACGTGAACTTCGCCGCCTTCCTGCCGGAACTCACCGCCGGTCTTGAGGTCGGGGGTTTGACGCTCCACGAAGGCGATCTCGGGGATTACTACATCATCCGCACTCCGGATGCGGTGAAGCAGCTTCATGCGACCGGTGCGGCGTGGCTCACTCCGGACATGATTTCGCTGGTCTTTGACGATCCCGCCTCGCAGGCGCTCTTCAATCGCCCGGAATTGCGCAATTCGCGGCTCTTCCTCTTTGCCGCGCAAGACACCGATTCGAGCGAGGCACTGTCCATCCTGCCGGTGGAGCGCTTCAGCGGCGTGCCGGATTATTACATCCTCCGGGTCGTAAATTTGCGCGCGCAGCAGGTGAAAGCCGCCAGTCCCGGCCCGAGCAACGGTGCCTTCCAGAACTCTGCGGCAGCCCGCTTCACGCTCACCTTGGGCGCTGAGAACTTCAATATCACAGTCAACGCACCCGGCGGTTCGCTGGATGCCTTGATCGGCAGCATCAATACAGCGTTGGCGGCGGCGAATCTGGGTGGACGCGTCTTCGCCTACAACGAAGGCGGATACATCGTCTTCTCCCGCATGAGTGCCGGCGCTATCGCCATCACGCTTGATCTCACCAGCAATGCGCCCCAGCTCGGGTTCAAATCCATGCAGTCGAGCGCCAGCCAGCCGGTGGCGATGGGTGGCTATAAGTTGGTGTTCCTGGAGCAAAGCGCCAACGCTCCCGGAGTTGGCGGCACCATTGATGCCCAGCCCGGCGATGTGGACCTCAATATCCGTTCCGACCAGGATGTGGCCTTCCGCCCGGTCGTCATCCCCATCGGCGATCTCAATGGAGACGGCTACGACGACTTTATCGGCGGTGTCCGCGATAATATCTTCGGCACCGGGTCCAGCTCGATCCGCATCCATCTGGGCGGCCACGTTAACGAGGATCTGAACAGCAACGGCCTGTTCGATTCGGGCGAAGATCTGAACGGCAATGGCCGGTTCGACACCGCATCGGAATTCAGCCTTAACTTCCGCAGCCTGACGATCGACCTGCCGGCTCCGTTACTGCGGGATTCGGTCAGCAACGCCGCCAACGGCAAGCAAGCGCTCCAGAGCTTTATCGGCACTCCCGGCGACCTCAATGGCGATGGCCGCGACGATCTCGTCGTCACCGTTGCCCGCACCACGGGCGCGGACAGTCCGGATGCCGCGGTCTATGTGCTCCATGGCAGTGCCAACATCCTCGCCACCTATCTGGGCTCGGGCGGGACGCCAGCGCCGATCAACCTCGCGACCCAGTTTAGCCTCAAATTAACTCCAGCGTCGGGAGCTGGCCTCGTGCGCGCCAGCATGGTCGGCGACCTTGATGGTGTTGCCGGCTCGGAGCTAGCCGTTCGGCACGGCGGATTGGTTTATCTCGCTTCAGGAATTGGACTCCTCTCCGGCGGCATCGCCTCGTTGCCGCGAGCGTTCTCTGTCGGCTCGCTCGGCAGCTTTGCCGGGCTCGGGAATTTCGATGGCTCCGGTGCCGGCGAACTCGGACTAATCGATCTCACGTCGAATCGAGTTTACATCGTCGCGAACGCCCTCTCGGCCGCCGGCATCGTGGATTTGACCACGTCCGCCAGCTTCCTGACGTCTTCAACCGCGCTGGCCGGCGCATCGCTTGTCCCATTGGGTAACGTGGGCGGGGATGCTCGCGAAGAGTTTGCCGTCACCAGTCTTCTCGGCTCGGTCATCGTGCCTGGCGGCCGCACTGGCGATCTGGGTTCCCGTACGCTGCCGGCTGGCCAATGGATCGTTAATTCTGGTCGCTACGACACCGATTCGTTCCGGGATGTCGCCGTCGTCATCCTCGAGCGCACGCCTCGCATCGATCAGGGCGGCAGCTACCTCGTCCACGCCATCGGTGCGATTTACCGCGGCTCGTCGGATTTCTTCACCTCGAGCCTCCAGCCGCAACCGGCCGTGGTGTTCGAGCCGCTTCAATCCTCCTTCGTCGAAGAAGCTGGAGCCACCGTCCCGCTCGGGCTCTTTGCATTTGTCGGCGATCTCAACCGCATCCCGCCCGCCGCTCAGGATGGCCTCGACGAAGTCGCGCTTGCCGAGTTGCAAGGGACCTCGCTCCGCGTCTACTTCGGCGCTGATCTGAATAATTTCTTCGATCCCGAGATTGATCCGGAGCCGAGCCTGCCGCGGCCTTATGTCTTCGAACTCGCGTCGCCGGTGGCTTCGAATCCCACCGGTGTCAACAATACCGGTATCGATATCTCCGGATCCGGAGGAACCAACACGCGGCCAGGCATCAATGAAGCGTTCGTTATCGAGGGAGTCGGCGGCAACGAACAATTAGCCAACGCGCTGAACATCGGGGATTTCAACGGCGACGGACGGGACGACTTCATGGTCTTTGGCCGGAACAATGCCTACATTTACTACGGCCCCTTCCAGGCGATCGGCCTTGAGGAAGCGTTTACCAAGGCGAATTTGATCGTGGACCTCTCGGTGTTTGGCCAGCCGGCTGCCCGCATGGGAGACTTGGATGCGGATGGCACAACTGATCTGGTTTTCGCGCGTTCGGACAACGTCTCGACGATCGTCACGGTCTTTGCGGGCGGCACGCGTCATCCGCTCCCGCGCGTGTTGGATCAAATCGCGGATCTGGATGCCCGCTATCTGCGCCAGATTGTTCTCTCCCCGGGCGAATTGATCGGAGGAGACGTGTCGGTGACGACCCTCAGCTTCTTCGGCGATTTGAATCCCGCGAATGGCCGGCGCTATTCCGATCTCGCCATCATTTCGCAAACCCCCATCGCGAATAATGGCTATGGCTACGTGTTCCGAGGGCAGGCTTGGCTGGCCGCGCAGCCGTATGGCACTGCTGTGTCGCCGATCAATACCACCGACAGCGCTCGGCGGGTCGATCTTGAACTTTATACGGCGGTCTTTGACAGCGGTGTCCTGGCGGTCCCTGTGCCTAATTCGACCACGGTCGGCAACGGCAATGTCGTGGGCATCACCCCTTCGGCGGTTGGGGAGTCCTCGCCCGGTTCCGCGATCGCGGGCACTTCCAACCCGGTTCGAACCGGATCCGCGTCTCCCAATTTGACGATCAACGAATACTCCGGCGGTCCGGTGATCACCGATAGTGCTTTCCTGATGAGCGGTGTTCTAAGCACCGTATTGAGCGTCACGGTCGAGATTCGTTTAAATTACACTTACGATAGCGATCTTGCGATTTACTTGATTTCTCCGGACGGTCAGGTTGTCGCTCTCGTGAATCGTCGCGGAGGCGGTGGGCAGAATTTCGGAAGCGGTAGCACTTACACCGTTTTCGATGATGCGGCGGGAACGCATATTGGAGCCGGATTTGCGCCCTTCGCCGGCACCTACCGGCCCGAGTCTCCATTGTCGGTGCTGGCGGGCATGTCGGCTTCCATCGCCAACGGCATCTGGACCTTGCGCGTGGTCGATCACCATCCCGCCATTGAATCCGGAGCGATTATCGGTTGGCGATTGAATGTCACGGAACAGGGCACCGAGTCGGAGACGGTCGCCAGCTTGCCCATCGGCAGCAACCTCACGGGTGGCTTGACCGATATGGACTTCCTGCTCAGCCTGAGCCATCCGGACTTAAGCCAACTCCGGGGCGTCTTGGTATCTCCGAACGGGCGGGCATTCACGCTTTTCGATTACGGCAACCTGTTCGGGAACTTCCTCGCGGGGACCCGGTTTGACCTCAGCGGCTTTGATGTGGTGGGGGGGGGATTCCCGCCCTACAATGGCTCCTTCCGCCCGCTCGATCCTGCTGCCTGGCACACGGAGATCGCGAACGTTGGCGCCAATTGGGAGGGCAATTGGGAGTTGCGCCTCTACAGCCGGGTGCAACAAGCCGGTGTCCTCCAGTTTATGCAGATAAACGCGAAGACGGACGACGTCGTCGCCTCGGAGGTCGAGACCAGCGGTCACGCCGGTGGATCCACCATCAGCGACGTCAATGTCACGGTCAATATCGCCCACGAAGACCTTAATGGGTTGCAGCTCGTCCTGGTTTACGACGACCAACTCGGCCACCAGCTCCGCGTCGGTCTCGTGCGCGCGGACAATGGCCATCATGGAACCTCGCTGAATAACGTCACGTTCGACCAGGATTCGAGCGCCGTCTTCGCCGGCGGACCGTTCTCCGGCAGTTACCGCCCGGAAACCGTCACCGGTGCGGCCAATACGTTGAGCGGCTTGGATGGCCTCAATCCGAATGCTCGTTGGCGTTTGGAGATAGTCGACACCCACGGCGATTTCGTGGGCAGTCTCACCTCTTGGTCGGTGCGGGTCCTGACCAACCCCGTGATCGTCACGCAGGTTGTTTCCGATGTTCCCGGCGTCATCCGGGACCTCACGCTGGAGGTCGATCTGCCCGATGGCGTCCGCCACAATATCGTCGGCACCTTGATCGCGCCGAACAACGCGGCCTCAGCCACCTTCACCTTTGTCGATGGCCAGGGCTCCATCGCCCTTTCCGGAGTTGATACGGATGTGTTCAATGGTCTCGATCCAAACGGAGAATGGCAGTTGCGGTTCGACGATCCCACCTCCTCCGATGTGGAAGGGACGCTGTATAATTGGCGGCTTTACATCTCTTACCGTCCGGTCGGCGTAGTCATGACCCACCTGGGCGACGTCAACGGCGACGGTCTGGACGACCTTGGGTTCGGCGCAGCCCGGTTCGATTACGGGGCGGACCCGGCCTCGCGCGCTCCTTCGGAAGGACGAGTCTATGTCCTCGCCGGCCGCCCGGCGGACCTTCTGCCCGGGGTGCATCGCTTGCGCCTTGATGAGGATGGTTCGGTCATGTTCCGGGGCACGGCCGTAGGTGGCGGCCTTTATGCCTTGGGCGATCTGAACAAGGATGGATACGCGGACTTCGCCATCGCCCGCACGCGCGAAGACAATTTCCTATCGGCTGGAGGTCTGCTCGTCATGTTCGGCAAAGCGGCCTACGCTCCGCTCCAGCCGCTTTTGCTGGTGGATGTCGGCACCACCGCCGCGATCACCGTGCGTCAGCTGGCCGCCGACCGATTCGGCGCCACGTCGCTGCTGGGCACATTGTCGGCCACCGCGGGCGATTACAATGGCGACGGCTTGCTCGATCTCGTCGTCAGCCAGCCTTCCGTTCGACAGACCACGGACTACTCGGATACCCTGGCTCCTCCTTCCAGCCTGATCTCGAACATCCAGGAACGGGGTCGCGTCTTCATCTTCTACTCCGCGGCAGGACGGAACGATCTCGTTCTCGGCGCGGCTGACTTCATTGTCGAAGGCGAGGGCGAAAACGATCTCGCGGGCGTCCTGCCGCTGACGCCGGCCTTGGATCTGAACGGTGATCGCATCTCCGACCTGATCGTCGGATCTCCGCGTGCGGATGGTTTCGCTTCGGGAACGACTCGCGCGGATGCCGGCCGCCTCTACCTGCTTTATGGTGCCAACCTGCTCTTCACACTGCCTCAAGCCTACGCCATCCTCGCCAACCGGACCATCAGCGGCAGCGGCGACTTCCTCGTGAATATCGGAAGCGGCTCAACCTCCTTGTTCCGTGACAACGACCTGAATGGCGACGGCTTGCCGGACGACACGCGCTACGTGCTCATGTCCGGAGAGCAGGAACGGTGGTACCGGTTTACCACGCTGGGCGACGGCCAGGCCGGTCAGTTCATCCGCCTCGATCCAGTCGCCCGCGAGCGCGAGAGCAAGGCCGTTCGCCCGATCGACGTGGCCAACCTCGCCGGTTCCGATGCCAGCGTTCAGGTCAATCGCGGCGGATCGACCCTTGAAGTTCGCTCTCGATATGGTCTGGCCTACGAGTATTTCGAGTATACCGGTCAGGAACAGAGCTTCGTCTACGAGTATCTCGTTTTCGTCCCCGACGCCTTCGGCGGCCACTACGAGCCGGTCACTTTCACTTATACCTATTTCGACTATCCTGGGAATCTCGACGGGGTCTTTGCCAATGCCACCAAGCGTGCGGAAGGCATCCTGGCGGGCAGCGATCTCGGCGCCGCGCAGCGGTCGAATCTCTACGCCCTCCGCTTCACGGGCTTCCTGAACATTCAACAGGCCGGCCAGTACACCTTCGCCATTGGATCCGATGACGGGAGCCGCCTCTATCTGGATGTGGCTCAGGATGGCCAGGCCGAGATGCTCATCGACAATGACGGTCTGCATGGGTTCCACATCGTGGCCAGCCCCCCGCAAACGGTCGCTGCGGGGGCCCATAAGCTTCAGGTGGATTTCTTCCAGCAGTTTGGCGATATCGGCCTCAGGCTCTATTACCAAGGCCCTGACACCGGTGGCGCCTTCCTGGAAATCCCGGTTTCTGCTTACGAGAATGCGGCCAGCCAGCGTGTCGCCGCCGCGGAATTCGATCTGTCGCAATACCTGCCGTACATGCGGACGCCCGAACAGATCGAGAGCGTGAAGCTCTTCCTCCGCTCGGTTGCTCAGTCGCAAGGCACCCTGCCCACGGGCATCACGGACATCGCGGTGATCGGAAACCGGCTCTACATGGTCGTGAATGAGGTGTCCGCTGCGCAGCCTTGGCAGTTGTATTTGTCCGACGGCACCGTCAATGGCACTCGTCTGCTGACGAGCTTCTCTGCCACGCCGCGCCAATTGACCGCCGCGGGCGACAACCTGTTCTTTGTCGTCACCACGGCCAATGGGGACGAAATCTGGCGCGATTCCGCCGGTTCGCCGTCCCTCGTGCAAACGATGGCAGCCGGCTCGGTCGGCCAGATGAGTGGCACCGGCGACAGCCTCTATTTCATCCACAATCCGGGCAGCGCGCCCACCCGCTTGCTGCGGGCGGATGGCAATACGGCCGGTCTGCTCGATTCGCAGGGCAACCTCATCGCCAATCCCGCCCAGCTCACCGTGGTCAATGGACAGACACTCTATTTCGTCGCCGACCATCAGTCCGAGCGCGCCTTGTATCAGGTCACTGGTCGGCTTGTGTCGTTTGTGAACCGCGCGTCGGGATCGATTGCCAACCCGGCGGGGCTTTTCGAGTTTAATGGCTCCATCTACTTCGTGGCTCCGCTCGCCGGCCAGCCTACTCTCTTCCGCGCGACCAGCGGGGCCTCAACCCCCATCGCATCGATTGCCGCGGGTGACCTCTATGAAGTGACCCAGGTCGAGGCTTCGGGAGTGAAGCGCGCCTTTATCGCCGTCAGTAATTCGGGCGCTTCGCAAGCTCTCTATCGGCTGACTCAGGCGAATGCGCTCAGTCCCGTCACCTTCGCGGGTACTGCCAGCGTGGTTCGCGATTTTGGCGCTCGGGTGGCTTTCGACGGCAAGCTTTACCTCTCGGCGAAGAACGATGTCGGTTTCGAGCTCTACTCCATCGTGGGCGACGATCCGGCGGCTCTCGTCGCGGACATCGATCAATCCACGGGCACCGCAAGCTCCAGTCCGGCCGAACTTACGGTGTTCGATGGCAAGCTCTATTTCCGCGCGTCCAGCTCCGGTGTCGCCTCGCTCTATGTTCAAGCGGCGACCGGAACCCCAGCCCTCGTGCGCAGCACGTTGCGAAGCCCGACTGGATTGACCGTCTTCAACGGCACGCATTTGATCTTTGCCGCGAGCGACACGTCGGACGCCAAGGGAGTCGAGCTCTATCAAGTGGCGGTGGGAGGCACGGTCAGCTTCCACGACATCGTGCCCGGAGCCACCGGCTCGAACCCGGCTAGCTTTGCGCTCTCCTCGAATCGCCTCTTGCTCACCGCCTCGGCCTCCAATGGCCAGTCTTATCGCTATTCCTACGATGGCAGCACCGCGCCTCGCTTGGTGGCGGCGACGAATCCCTCGGTCACCGTCTCTGTTCCGGGTTCGAACAATGACTTTGTGGTGACTGCCAAATCCGCCGATCCGATTTACAACGGCGTCAATATCATCTTCATCAACGACGCCGCGAGCGCGGCGGGCACGGCCGAATACACCAACACGGGTGTCGACGCGGATAAACTGAAACTACATATCAAGGCCGGCGTCACGACGGCGCAGCAAATCGTCACGTTGATCAATACTGCGGCGGCCACTCAGTCTTACTGGACGGCAGCCCTCGCCGCGAGTAACGACGGCACCGGCGTCATCAACGTGGCCGATGCGGTCACGAGCGGGGGCGTGGACGCGGCCTTTGCCCAGGCCACTTACAATCCGACGGGAACAAACAACGATATTGTCTTCACGGCCAAAACCGCTGGCACGACAGGCAACCTGATTCCCATTGTGTTTAAGGATGCCGGAGGGTCGACGGACACTGCCACCGCTACTTACTCCGACAATGTCTTGACGATTACGATCAATAGTGGGGTGACGACGGCGAACAAAGTCATCCAGGCGGTCAACGATCTGTCGGCCAGCCCGGTGGCCGCAGGCCCCACCGATTCGTCGCGCACCGGAATTATTTCTCTCCTGCTCCCCCGCCTCGTAACAACTGGCGGAACGAATGCCACTGGCACGCTCTTGGATATTACCGTCACCGCTGCGCAGGTTGGGATCGACTTTAACGGCATCGATGTCGTGGTGGTGGCTGACCAGAATGCGGGAGCGGAGTCCGCCTCCTATGATGGCTCGACCAATACGCTCACGATCCGATTGGCGCGCGATGGGTCCAGCACCACTTCGGGCATTGCGGCCAAGATTCATGAATTAACCGCCCTGAATGCCACTGGGGGCAGCACCGCAAAATTCTTCACCGGCAGCTATGCGGATGTGACCTCGGGCGGTGTTAATTCGGTCGCCGCCTCCGGTTCCTTCTCGCTGAATGGATCTTCCATCACGGTTACCGCCGCCTCTGCCGGCACCGCTTACAACAATGTGGATATCGTCATTGAGGCCACCTTGGATTCGGGATCGCCGACGGCTGCGCTCTCCGGCACGAGCGGGAACTACGTGATCACCGTGCAGATCCGGAAAGACGGCAGCAGCACCACGAGTGGGGTCCGCTCCGCGATCGCTGGGCTGGCCGAGTTCGATGCCACCGGTGGTTCGGCGTCCGTCGATGTCTTCGACGCCGCGCACAACAACGTGACTTCCGGCGGCGGCACCAGCGCGAAATCGACCGGCTCGTTCACCCTCAACGGAGATTCGATTACGATTACGGCAGTCGCGAACGGCGATGTCAACGACAGCGCCGATATCACTCTCATCGCGGATCTCGCGTCTGGAACGGCCACGGCGACCGTGACATCCGAAGCCTCCGGCCCTGCGATCGAAATTCATATCCGCCAGGATGGCAGCACCACCACGGCTCACGTTGTCGCCGCCATCGATACCGAAGGAACTTTCGACGCCGCCGGTGGCTCCGCCACGGGCGTCTTCAGCAGCGGCTCGGCGAACATGACTTCGGGCGGTAGCAACGGCACCGCTGCCTCCGGTTCATTTACCCTGGGCGCGAGCACGATCGACGTGGTAGCCGCTGCGGTCGGAACCGCCTTCAATAATGTCGATGTTGTCCTCAGCGCGACGTTAACCAGTGGCACCGCCACGGCCTCTTTCGCCTCCGGCGTGATCACGGTGAATATTCGCACCAACGGTTCGACGTCCGCGGCGAACATTTCCAGCGCGATTGGCGATCTCACCGATTTCAATTCCAGCGTGAGTTCCGGCACTGGTGCGGATCTGGTCTTCACCGCGGCTTATGCCAATATTACCGCTTCCGGGGCGAATGCCGCTGTTTCCTTCGGTTCCGGAACAACCGCCATCGTCTTCACGGCCGAGGCAGGCAACGACACTGGATTGAACATCCCCATCGTTTTCGTCGACGATGGTGGGCTGGATACCGTCACAACAGACACCGCCACCGCCACCTATACCGGCGGAGTGCTGACCCTCGCGATCAATTCCGGCCACACGACGGCCAACAAGGTCATTGAAGTCGTCAACGCCTTGGTGGCCAGCCCGGTCACGGCCAGCCCGACCGATTCCTCCAAGACCGGTGCGTTGACCGCCGATCGCGCCACGACTAGCGGTGGAACGAATGCGACCAAAGCGAGCGCCACCGTGAATCCGGAAGGTTCCGACAACGGAATCCAGTTTGTTTACCAAACAGCCGGAAACTTCGCGGTGACGATCAAGTATGACCGCACCAATACCGCCGCCGTCGAAGCCGCCTACGATGCCACCAATCGCATCCTCACCGTCCGGATCATCCCTGGCGTCACCACCGCCGCGCAGGTGATCGACGCGGTCTCACGATTGCTCGATGGCTCGTCGAACCCCTTCTTCACGGCCACCGGCACGGAAACGGCCAATACCGGAGCCATCAACGCCGTGGAGCAAGCCACTGGCGCTTCGGCGGCAAATCTGGATGCCACCGGCGATACCGTCAGTTTCGATTTCAACGGCACCCATTACCTTGTTATTCTGAACACGGCGACCTCGGCGGAGGAACTCTGGCGCAGCGACGGCTCGCAGGAGACGAAGGTCGCCACCCTGCCATCGGGCGTCGTCAGCGTGACCCTGCTCGGCGTCTCAGGTGGCAATCTTTACCTCATGGCAGGCGCGGCAGGCTCCGAAGAACTGTACGCCATGAACACGAGTGAGGTGTTCGCGAAGGTGACGGGGGATGGCAGCGGCGCCATCCGCAATCTCAGCCAGTTCCAGGTGCTGGGCGGTGCGGCCTATGCTCGCGCCACCGAAGTTGGCGGCACTGAGGGCGTCGAATTGTATCTCATTGACGGCACCACGGCGCGTGTTCGCGGCGTCAACACCGGCGCTGGCAGCGGCCTGCCGCTCCCGCTTGTCCTTGCAGGCGGTCACCTCTACTTCAGTGGCTCCTCCACGGGTGTCGAATCGGCGCGCAATCTCTACTTCTTTGCCCCAGGCGGTTCGCCCGCGCTCGCTTCGGGAACTGAATTGGTCACGAACCCGGACGACCTTATCGCTGCCGGCACGTCGCTCGTGTTCGTCACCATCTCGAGTGGGATCGACACGCTCATGCGCAAGGTCGACACGGATCCGACCGCCGCTCCAGTTTCCGGCACTCTCCCGCCGCCGGGGGCGTTCTCTCAATTCACAGCGGTGGGGGCGAGTGTTTACTTTACGTCGAACTCGGGTCAGAAGCTCTGGCGTCTGACCGGCCAGAACGTCGTTGCCATTGCCGTCGATTCGGTCCTCTCCGGCACCGGCGTGCATATCGATACCCTCATCGATGCCGGCGGGCGGTTGTTCTACACCGTGGTCGCTCCAGGGGCCGGCCAGGCGGGAGCCACCCTCTACAAGCTGTTCTTCGTCAACGATTCGGATGCCTCCGTCGAACGATTCTCTGACACGGCGCCGCTCACGCAATTGGTGGCCGTTACCCAAAGCGGCAGCGGCCTGGTCTTCTTCATAAACAACAATCGCCTGTTCTCGGCCAACACGGCCGGTTCGCAGCCGGTCAATCTGGATGCGGGCGGGCCGGTTCAGAACCCGCAGGACCTGGTTGCCTACGGCGAGAAGCTCTTCTTCCTCATCGGTGGCCGGGCATACCGTAGCGATCCGGTCTCCGGCACTGCCAGCAGCCGCCTGACCAAGCCGTTTGCGGAATTCAGCGGTGGCGTCCTTGCGCCGTTCAAGGTCTCCGTCCTGCGCGGCGAAGCGGACCTGCAGATTACCGCCGGCGACTTGACGGCCGAGCCGGTCTTCGTTGCGGTTTCCGATGGCGCCGTCACCGAAATTGACCTCACCAATGTCGTTCGACTTTTCCTGAAGAACGGTTGGACCCGGCTGGCCTTGCGCATCGAAACCACCACGGCCGAGGCCTTCCAGATCCGCACCTTCACTGCCGATGCCGAGACCGGCAGTGCCCTCGTCGTGACCACGGCTCGGCAGGACGGCGTGCTCGCCGATGTTTTGGACAGCGAAGGCCGCCGGATCCTCGCCGGTCAATCCATCATCGATCTGCGCAACCTTGCCGCCGGCACCTATTACCTCCGCGTCTACGATCCGTTTGCCGGCGCCGGCAGCGAAACGGTCCAAACGAACACCGGAACGCTCACCACCGATCCTGCCAATCTGATCGATGTCGACGGAACGCTCTATTTCACCATCTCCGGTCGCCTCTGGCAGGCCAGCGGGACCGTTGCCGTCGAGGTCAAGGATGTCACCGGTCGCAGCCTGGCCGGCACCTTGTCTCAATTCGTCAATGTCGCGGGCACGCTCTATTTCGTCCGTTTGGATGGTGCCTCTTCTTATGCGCTCTGGCGCGTCAATGGGGGCGTGGCGGAGAAACTGGCCGGTGCCGCCTTCGGAAGCGCCCCGCAGAATCTGATCGCCGTCCAGGACAAGTTGTTCTTCACCGTCGGCAGCGAGCTTTGGGTTGCTCAACGCGGATCGGCGGCCGCGTCGTTGGTCGGTGGTACGACTGCCGGTGGATCCGGCCTCACGGTCGCGTCCGTCGTGATTACCGCGCCGAATGCTACCGAGACCATCGAGCTTTCAAGCCTGCATCTGGGTGCCGAGTGGAATGGTAAACAGGTCTCGCTGGTCGATGATTCCTCCATTACCGACGGCAGTGCCTCGGCCAGCTACAACGGCTCCACCATCCTCATCCGGTATCGCAACGGCGTCACCACCGCGCAACGAATTGTCCAGGCCATCAACGGCCTCATCGATTGGCATGCTACTCTCGGAACTACGCGTGTCGCTGCGTCCCTCACGGGCGCGCAGGACTTCCGCGCGGCCGGATCGCGTCTCTACTTCACGCAAACGTCGCGCCTGTTCTATAGCGACGGCGTGACCGTGGCCGAACCAGCCATTTCGGATCTCCTCCCGGGAAGCCACGGAGCGGGTTCGGCCGTGAGCGTGAATGGCCTGATCTACCACACCGTCGACAACGCGCTCACCAACCGCGTCGAATTCTGGCGGTCGTCGTGGAATGCGGCCTCCGGCCAGTCCGAGTCGGGCGGGACATTGCTCTTCACCTTGCCCGCTGGCACGAGCGGTTCCCGGTTGATCGGCGCGGCGAACGGCATGATCTACTTCACGGCCGTCCGGACTGCTTCCGGCCAGATCGAACTCTGGCGGAACGACGGCGGATCGAGCACCATCAAGATTGCTAATCTCCCGGGCGCGGCGTCATTGCTCCTGGCGGAGCCTCAATTCCAGATTCGTTTCGTGGATGATGGCTCCATCACCACCAACACCGCCACGGCCCGATTCGAAAACGACGTGCTCCGCATCGGCCTGAGCGTGGCGTTGACCACGTCCTCATCCATCGCCAAGGCGGTCAATACATTATTCGGATTTGCTGGAGTGGTGGGCGGCTCCATTGCCTTCCTCCCGGTCAACGGCTTGACCCAAGTTACCCTGGCCGGCGGTGTCGACGCCGTATTCGCTAACTTCCGGTTGCGCCCGGCCGGAGCAAACAACGACATCGTCATCTCGGCTGCGGTTGACGGCCCGGCCTGGAACGGTAAACAGATCGAATTCGCGCAAGACGGTTCGTTGACCGCCACGCAGGCGCGCGCGGATTACGATGGCACCGTGCTTAAGATCACTCTCAATAGCGGCATCACTTCCGCCGCGGCCATCGTCGCGGCCGTCGATGCCTTGGACGCGTGGAATGCCGCAATTGATCCCGCCGAGGCCGGAAATACCGGCGCTGGCGTCGTCGACTCTTCCACCATTTCTGCCGGTCTGACCTCCAGCGGCGGTGTCCTTGGCCAGTCAGCTACCGGCGTCCTTCGCATCCCGGGGACGAATAACGACCTCCTGATCCGTAGCGATCGTCTGGAGGGCGCCCGTTACAATGGAGTTCTGGTCCGGGTGAACGATTCTGGCGTCATCGTCGACGGCACGGCCAAATCTGTTTTCACCGACTTCACGGACCCCTCGAAGATCGACACGCTCGTCATTGATATCCAGGGCGGAGTCTCCACCGCATCGGATATACTGGCTTCACTCACGGTTGTGCCGCAATTCGACGATTCCGTCCTCGATAAATCGCTCGAGTTGAACAACGACGGTTCGGGTGCCGTCGTCATGGCCCAACTCGAGTCGAATGTCGGCCAGTGGATGATCACGACGTCCGGAATCCAGAACAACCTCTTGGTCTCGCACTCGACTTTCTACTTCCTGGTCGCCACGGCTTCGGGCTTCGAGATCTGGAACGCCCTTGGGAATACTGCACAGTCTACGGGTGCCGCCGTGCCCGGCACGCCGACCCTCCTTACGCCAGTCGGCAGCGATCTCTATTACATCACGAATAATTCGGTGTTCCCCGCGCTCTGGCGTTCCTTCACCTCTCCGGACGGTCGCACCACCTTTGCCTTCGCCGGCGCCCTGCCGGGGATTGTGCTCCGCGCCGCCGCCGTCAACGATCGATTGTATCTTGCCGTGGACCGCACCCCGCTCAACGCCAACGACGGGGTTGAGCTGTGGGTCAGCTATCGCACCGCGGACGGTTCGCAACTCACCGAATTTATCCGTGGATTCACCGGCCCGATCAAGGAGATGGCGGCGGTCGAAGGCGTCAATTTTGTGACGCTCGGCAGCCGCACGACCGAGCGCACCGTAACGGTCGACGGCATGCTCTACCTCGTAGTCGATGCCCCCACGGGTGACCAACTCTGGCGCATCTACGACAATACCGAGGCTTACACCGCCAATCTTGTCCACACCGTTTCGGTTGGCTCGGACAGCATCAATAGCCTTGCCCCGGTCGATAATACGCTCTATTTCCGCTTGAATACGGGCGCCATCTTCCGGGTGGGCGGCACGAGTGTTCAAGCCGCACAATTCTTCGTCGGAGCCGGCACCGTGGGCCAGTTGACCGCCTCGGGCGGCGACCTCTATTTCAGCGGAGCCTCCAGCGGTGCGGCGGTGCTCAATTCCACCAATGTCCAGAATGGAACTCAATTCTATCAGGTCGAAGCGTCCGCCCCGTTCGCGGGCGAAACAGATCCGTCGAGCGATCGCGACACCGTTCGCGGTGGCGAAGGCGAGGATATTCTGATCGGCGGAGCCGACTTGGACGCGCTGTTCGGTGGCAGCGGCGTGGATCGATTCATCGGCGAGCCTTCCGAAATCCGTGATGCCGATGTCGGCGAGTTCAGCGCCTTGCCCGCTCAGTCGGAGAACTCCGTCATCCAGCCGCGGCCTTCGGATCCAGAAATCTTTATTCTCGATGCCGCACTCCGAGCCGCCATGGCTCAGGCTCTCGGGTTGCCGGTCACGCTCGGCTTCGATGGGGAGACGAGGATCGCCCATGGACGGTTCTTCGCGAGCGATTTGTTCCGTCTTACGGAACTCGATGCCTCCTACTACGGCATCGCCGATCTGAGCGGACTGCGCTTCCTCTCGAACCTGCAGTTCCTGAATCTGAGCGGGAATCGTCTCGCCGATCTCGATGAGTTGAGCCCTGCCACCGATGCCGTCACCGGCGCTGCGGTCGGTCTCGTCGGTCTGCGTTACTTCATCATGGATAACAATGGCGGGCCGGAGAACCTCGCCTTGCCGGCCGGCTCCCGCTTCGAATCGGATGTTTCGGCGCTGGCCGACGAGCAGATCGCGAAATCGTTGCGCGGCCTCAGCCTGGATCGCAATGTCTTCCCGAACACGGACTACCTCGGAGTGGTGGGGCAAATGTCCAACCTCGCGTTCGTCAGCGTCAACGGCAGCATCCCGTCCGTCTCGGGCACGCGCCTCGGGCAGCAATCGGGCGGCGCGATCACCGTGACCTCGACGGACGGCATCAGCGACAATCTCCCGGCCAACGCGCTGGTCCTGAGCGCCGGTCGTTATGCAGCGCGTCGCCAGGATGCCGACGGCTCGGCCGATGTCGCCGAACATTTCCGGATCAGCATGGATGATGCTGACACCATCGTCACTCTGCTCCGGAATGGGGAGATCGTCGGGATCGAAACCTATACTGGGGTTTCCATGATCTATTTCGACGGCGGTGCGGGCGACGATATCCTCGAAGTAGATCCTTCGGTCGCTGTTCCGGTGATTGCCTATGGCGGCTCGGGCAACGACTCCCTCCAGGGTGGTTCCTCGGCTTCGGCCAATATCCTCCATGGCGGCACCGGCCATGACCGGCTCTGGAGCACTTCTGCGCCCGATCTCCTCTACGGCGAGGAAGGAGACGATACGTATATCTTCTCGCCCGGATGGGGCATCGATTCGCTCTTCGAATTCGGTGACAACGGCTCGGATACGCTCGATCTCACCCGCATCACGGCGGCCGATCTCAGCGTCGAATTGGGCGTGCGGACGAATTCAGGCACGAACCGCCTCGAGCACTTAAACGCTCGCCTCGAGCAGATCGTCGCGTCGCCTTCCGTCGCGCTGGTTCGCCGTCTCGGCCTCAATGTGCCGGGCGAGACGATCCGCCTGACCGGCCAGGAAATCTTCCGCCCCGGCGAATCCGCCGTGAACTACCGTGGCTTCAACCGCCTCGAAGTCATCGCCGACGGCGGCACGGTGCAGGTCACGGGAGCCATCCACATGGCTCGCAACATCGTCTTCCGCGCTGGTACGCTCGATCTGCAAGCGTCGATCTCCACCGATGCAGATATGCTCCTCGATGTCTCGGAATTGCTGACGGTTACTCAACCGCCGTCCCTGGCCCAAGGCCTGGGCGAGATGGCCGTTCTGCGGGCGCAAAACCTGCGCTTGGTCAGCGATGGCGGACTCGGCGAAATGGATCGTCCGCTCATCGTCCAGGTCACGACTCTCGAAGCGGTCATCCGTGGTTCCGGCCCGAACGCCAGCGGCATCTACATTACTGAACTGGACGGCCTGACCGTTGGCGACGTTGCGGTTGAAGGTTATGCGGATTCCGACAGCGGCCTCCGCACCTTGGGTGGCGACATCGTGCTGTTGAATCTGACCGGAAACCTGGCGATCGTCAGTCCTTCCGCCTCGGTTCCCGCGATCGAGGCGCGTGGCGGCGATATCGTCATCACCACCGACTTGATCGCCATCTCCGCCGACTTGCGGAGCTGGTTCAATGGCACGCCCGGCGGCAGCGATACCGACCGTGGCACCCTTGTGTTGCAGCCGCTCAATCCGCTGCAATCCATCGGTATTGCCGGTTCCGCTCCCGGCACCTTCCACCTGGGCAGCGCCGAGCTGGAGCACATCATCAACGGCTTTGGCGATAGTGCCCCGGGTTCGTTCGATGGCATCACCATTGGCCGCGCCGACGGTCGCCACAAGATCGAGATCGAATCCTATGCCTTCCGCGATTCCGTTACCGTGCGCGCTCCGCGTGTCCCGGGAGCCATCCATGTGGCCGGGGTGTTAAGCACGATTGGCGGCGCCCGCATCCGCCTCGAAGGCTCCTTTGCTACGACGACCTTGGATTCGGATGTCTACACGAATGGCGACGACAAACTGTACGACGACAGCGCCATCATCGGCGCCGGCAAGGACATCACCATCAGCACCGGCCCCGGCGGAGGCGATATCACCATCGAGGGCAATATCAACGGCACGAACGACGGTGGAAGCCTGCCCGAACGCCTGACCATCGTTGCGGGCACCGGCCAGGTGTTGATTAAGGGCGATATCGGGAATAGTGTCGCGCTCGAAGACCTCACTATTATTTCCGCGGGCAAAGTTACGATCTACGGCAGCATCAATGTCCGCGGTAAGTTCCGTATCGTAAATACCACCGACGTTATCACCTTGGGCGCGCCGCTCTTGCCGTCGCTGCCGCGTGGCAATGTGACCGCCGGATCCATCGATATCTCCAGCACCGCGAATATCATCTTCGAAGGGAATCTGACCACGACCTCGTCCGGAGCTGACTCCGTCCGGGTCGCCACCAACCCCGTGACCGGCTCGATCACCTTCAAGGGCAATGTCACCTCGGCGGGCGACTTCACCGTGCGTTCGGCCCAGGATGTCCTGTTCAACGGCACCACGAGCGTCAACGGCGTCTTGCTCCAACTCCAGGGCAGCCGATCCACGCTCTTCCACGGTTCGGTTACCGCCGGTCGCTTCAATCTCACTGCGGCCGAACTCAGCTTCGATTCCAGTCTGTCCGTGGCGGCTTCGGGTGATATTGTTCTCACCGCGAACGAGATCGCCTTCCGTGGTGGCGCAAACTCGGTAACCAGCGCGGGGGTCAATACCAGCGTGCTGACGCTCCGTCCGCTCGACTCCACCGTGCCGATCAAGATCGGTTCCGCCGCGACCACGGATCCCACGGTGCTGGACCTCGGGCTCGAGGATCTGGCCGCTCTCAGCGCGAATCTGAAGGAAGTGCGCATCGGCTGGGATTCCGCGGCCGATCCGGTCACCGCGGGCCAATTGGCTGCTCTCACGGCCTTGAGCCAGGGTGGCTCCAACTTGACTTTTTCCTCCGTCGAAATTCGTTCGCCCGGCTTGTTGAATGACCTCCGATTCACGGCTCGCACGGCCGGTTCGTCCATGAACGGAGTCATCATCCGCATCACCGACGATGGCACGCTCGGCACCGACACCGCTGCCGCGACTTATTCGGAAACCGGCGGCGTCCGGCTGCTCGAAATCAATGTGAGCCTGTTCCTCACCCGGGCCGCGACCGTCTTGGCCGCGGTGAATGCCGCCAGCCTGCCTTTCGAAGCCTCTGCCGGCATGGATTACGGCAGTGGGGGCACCGCCGGTTCCGGTTTGTTCGATACGGTCATTTCGGATATCTCCGTGGGCGGCGCCGATCTGCTGGCTGCGGCGGCTATCGTCCCGCTCCCCGGCTCCGCGAACGATCTCCGCTTCACCGCCAAGACTCCCGGCGTCGATCTGAACGGCGTAACGATCGCTCTCCTCCACGGCGATCAATCGACGGTCAGCGCGGTTTACTCCGGAATCTCCAAAGTGCTGACGGTCAAGGCTCGCCTCTTGGATGCCACCGCTGGCGTGGCCCACACCATTCAGGAGATCATGACCGTGATCAACGCGGCCTCCGTGCCCTTCAGTGTCGCACTTGCCGGTGGGGATACCGCCCTGGCCGGCGATGTCGATCTTGGCGAATCGGTGTTAACGAACGCCACGGTGATCTTCGGCTCGACCATTGGCCTCTCGGGCAATGTGCATGGGCCGGAGAAGATCACGCTGCGTTCGATCCAGGGTGGTGTTTCCACGCCTTCCACCGCGATCGTGACTGCTCCAGAGCTGTTCGTTCAAGCGGCGGGCGGTATCGATCTTAACACCGCCGTGGGGACTTTGGCTGCCTTCTCGCTGGCTAATGGCCATATCGTGATCGAGGAACTGGACGGCGTCACCGTGACCGATCTGAGTACGGTTTCTGGAAGCATCTCGCTCTTCACCGCCTCGGGCTTGCTGGTGTTGAACAGCGCAGGTAGTGGCGTGACTGCCCGTAACGGCCATGTGATTCTCGAAAGCGGCGGCTCGGTTCAACAAGATGGGCAAATCTCCAGCAATGGCGGCAGCGCCTTTGTTCGCGCGATTTCCGGATCGGTTGTCATGTCGGCGGGAGCATCGACCGTCAGCAGTGGCGGCACGATTCGCTATGCCGCGGGCGTCGAATTGGGTCTCAGCGTGCTTAATGCCGGCGCCGGCATCGCCACGCTCATTGCCGGTGCCGGTTCCATCAATGACACCAATGCTGCTGCGGCCAATATTCTGGCGAGCCGCCTGCGTTTCGAAGCAGGCGCTGCCGTCGGCACCGGCGCGGATGCGCTCGATACGTCCGTCGGCTTCCTCTCTGGCCAGGCGGGCGGGAACATCTTCCTGAGCGAAGCGAATGCGGTCGTTGTTGATACCGTTTCGGCTTCGGTGGACTACCTGAACTCCAACTTCGTCATCACGAGCGTCTCCGACGCCGCGCTCAGCGGCCTGCGCACGCTCGCGGGCGGCTTCATCGTCCTGGAAACTCTCGCCGGCCAGTTGAGGGTCGATCAGCAAGTTGCCGCGAACGGCGCTGGCCATGTCCGGCTCGCCAGCGTGGGATCCGGCCAGGACCTCCTCCTCAATGCCCCGCTGTTCTCCGGCAGCGGCCATATCATGCTCCAAGCAGACCGCGATCTCATCCAGACGGCGCTCGGCGATGTTTCGACAGCAGGCTCTATCAACGCCGTGGCGTTGCAAAATGCCATCTCGATGGCTGACGGCGCGACCGCCACTTCCACGGCGGGCAACGTGCGTTACTGGGCCAATAACCGCATCACCGTCGGCGGCATCGCCGCCCCGGCCGGCGCCGTCGCCCTCACCGCCGCCACGCGCCTGATCGTGGATGGCGGCGATGCGGACATCGATGTCACCGGCTTGGTCGTGCGGCTTGCCGCGGGTCTGACGATTGGTGCCTCCACGAACGCACTCGAAATTGCCGCCGGAACCTTGGCGGCCCAATCGGGCGGTGGAGGCATGTTCCTGATCGAACTCGATGATGTCGTCATCGATCAGACCGGTGCCGTCAACTATTCGGTCGTCCAAACCGACGGGTCGGTGGTGGCGCAGTCCGACGTCTCCCTCAGCGATCTCGCGTCGATCCAGACTGGCCCGATTGTTCTGGCCGCCTTGAACGGCGGAATCGTCGTGAACGATGGTGCCAACGCCGATGGCGTCGGTGTCCGCACCCAAAATGGACATGTGTTGCTGGAAACCAGAACCACCGGCGTCGGCGACAAGAACATCGAATTGAATGCCGGCGTGACCTCCACGGCCGGCAGCCTGAGCCTCCTGGCCAATGGCGCCATCCATCAGCTTGGCGGTGGCGGCCTTCAAACCGGCGGCACCGGCACCATCGACCTGCGCGCCGCCAGCGGTCCGATCGCGATGGCTCTCGGAGCTGCCGCCGCCACCTCGGGCGGCCACATCCGTTACTCGGCCTTTGGCGATATCCAGATCGCCTCGATCATCGCCGGTTCGGGTCGCGTCAGCCTGCTTAGCGATGCCGGTTCTATCTCCGATCTGGGCGACAGTGTCGCCGCCGTCACGGCCTCGGCCCTCCGCCTCGCCGCAGGTCTGGATATCGGCTCCAGCGCCAATCTCTTCGACACAGCCGTCGGAACCATCGCTGCGGTCTCCACGGGCGGCGGAATCTTCCTTGCGGACCTCGATGCCTTGGTCGTGGGCGCGGTGGGGCCGGTGACGGTCAATCGTGTCGGGGCGGACGGTGCCATCCCAACCGGTAATGCCCAGACCGATGCGATCTTGAACGGCCTGTCGACCGACTCCGCCAACGGGCGCGTGATCGCGATCACGCGCAACGGTGCCCTCACGGTTTCGCAGCCGATCAATGCTCACGGCTCCGGCAATATTCTCCTCCAAAGCGGCTCCACCGGAGCGGCCCAGTTCGATCTCATGCTGAACGCTGCCCTTGCGAGTGGCTCGGGCGCTGTCAGCCTCCTGGCGGGGCGCGACCTCCTCCAACCGGCCGCCGGATCCATCAGCACGGGTGGCGGTACGGTCGATCTCGAAGCTCAGACCGGCGCGATTGTCATGGGCGACGGCGCTTCCGCCCAATCGAACGGCGGATCGATGCGGTACCGCGCTGCCCTCGGAGCCGTCCTCACCGGAGTCGATGCCGGCCTGGGCGATATCAGTGTCATCGCCGCTGGCGGCAGCATCTCGGATGGAGGTTCCACCCGCACCGATCTGGCCGGACGCAATCTGTCGCTGTCCGCCTCGATATCGGTCGGTGCTTCCGCTAATGCTCTCGAGACAGCCGCCGGCGCCATCGCCGCTCTTGCGGGTTCGGGCGGTGTCTTCGTCGACGATTTGGATGCCTTGGTCGTAGGCCTCGCTCCTCAGATCGAAGTGCAACGGGTTCGTCCGAGCGGCAACACCGTTCAGATTATCGACCTCGAACGGGGCGGTATCGGTACGGCGTCGGGAGGCAGTGTGGTCATTCAGACGCTCGGCGGAACCCTCTCCATCGCCCAGCCTATCTCGGCCGGCGGAGCTGGGAACGTTCGCCTCGTCGCGCAAGGCGTCGGTGCGGAACTGTCCATTGATGCGGGAGTCGCCTCCGTTTCCGGCCACCTCACGCTCCTGGCCGCGGCCAATGTGGATCAAGGTGCGGGTGGCGACCTCAGCACTGCGGGCACGATTGATGTCGAGGCGCTGGCCGGTTCGATCACCATGGCGGACGGCGCGGTCGCGCAAACCGGCTCGCCCATCCGCTACCAGGCGGCCTTGGACATCGCCATCGGCTTCATCCGCGCCAATGCCAACATCGTCTCGCTCACCGCCGGCCGCGACATCACGGAT
The DNA here is from genome assembly GCA_964478815.1 of uncultured Verrucomicrobiota bacterium. Lineage (GTDB taxonomy): Bacteria > Verrucomicrobiota > Verrucomicrobiia > Limisphaerales > SXQI01 > DASVNK01. The sequence goes on along the minus strand of CAYZKY010000004.1, from coordinate 11,791 downwards.
AACGGCGATACCGACCTCGATATCGTCGCGGTTTCCACTCGCCTGGTCGCTGGCGGCGGGATTGGCCTGGGGAACGCGCTCGATGTGAGTGTCGGCACACTCGCCGCACAGGCGGGTGGCGGCGGAGTCTTTGCAAGCAATGCGGGAGCCTTGATCGTGGGGACTGTCGCCGACATTCAAGTCCAGCGGGTCGCGCCGAACGCCGGCGTCGCCAGCCATCCCGCGACCATTACGCCGCTTGCTGGCATCACGACTGCCAACGGCGGCCCGATTGTGCTCTCGACTGTCGACGGCAGCATCCGCATCGACAACGCCGTCTCTGCGGGGGCCGCCGGCCATATTCTGATCGTCGCGCAAGGGAGCAGCTCCTCCGCCCGCGATCTCCTGGTTCAAGCGCCGGTCTCGAGCGGCACGGGCAGCATCTCCTTGATCGCTCGCGATTCGCTCCGCCTCGCGGTCGCAGGCGACGTGTCGACCTCTGGCTCGGGCTCGATCGATCTCGAAGCCCGCACCGGTTCTCTGACGATGGATTCCGCCATCGGCGACGATGCCCAGTTTGTTGCCGTCGATGGCAATATCCGCGTCAAAGCTCATGGCTTGGTGCAGCTTGCGGTGGCTCGCACCGTCACCGGTGGCATCGCCATCCTCTCCACCACCTCATCGGTGGCGGATGCCAATGCCTCCGCGCTGAACATTACCGCGGCAGAGCTTCGATTCGAGGTCTTCGCGGCCGTCGGAGCGGGCTTGGATCCTCTGGAGGCTTCGGTGGCTCTCCTCGCCGCCCGCACGCAAGCCGGGGGTCTGTTCCTCACGAATTCCATTGCGCTTGCCGTCGATACCGTCAGCCAAGTGCCGGTTGAGCGTGTCCTCCTGAATGGCGATGTCGTCAGTGAGCAGGATACGCTCGAACTTTCCGGCATTGCTGCTTTGGGCGGGAGCGTGGTGCTCCGGACGTCGAGCGGCAGCGTGTCGGTGAATGCGCCGCTCTCCGTCAACGGCCTGGCCAATGTGCTGTTGGAGGCTCAGTCATCGGTCGCGGACGTCACGATCAATTCCACCATCGGCTTGCTCGGCGGATCGATCAGCGTGTTGGCGGGTCGCGGCCTCGTCCAGACGGCGTTCGGCCAGGTCGCTTCGGAGAGTGGCACCATCGATTATGCGGCCCTGGCCGGATCGATCACGATGTCCGATGGCGCCACGATAACCACGGGCGCGGGTCATATCCGCCTCCGGGCGCAACTCAGCATCGCCGTCACGGGCCTGAACTCGGCCGCCGCCGCCAGCCTCACCGCCGTCTCCGGTGTCATTTCGGATGCGGGCGATCTCGCCAGGGACATCATCGCCCCGATCCTGGGCCTCACCGCTGGCGCTGGCATTGGACTCTCCGGCAACCACTTGGATGTTGCCGCCGCTCAAATCGCCGCCCTCACCACGTCCGGCAGCATCTTCGTCACGGAGCAGGATTCGGTCGTGGTCGGTCCGTTGTCGTCGGTGTCGGTCAATCGCGTGTCGCCCGAGGGAACTATCCCGGCTGGCCTCGTCCAGACGGACGCCTCTAGGGCGGGTTATCGGACTTTCGGAACCGGTGCGCTGGTTTTGGAAACCGTCGATGGATCGATTTCGGTTGCCGCGCTGGTTTACGCGACCGTCGGCGGGAACATCCGCCTCGCGGTCGGAGGTGAGGAGAACACGCTGACCTTGGATGCGTTGGTGAACACAGGGTCGGGCCACATCAGCCTGCTGGCGGACGGTACGATTACGCAAACCGTTCGAGGCGATATTTTGGCCTCGAACGGCGGCACGATTGATGTTGAGTCCTTCGCTGGCTCGATTGTCATGATTGCCACGTCGGGCAGCTCGGCCACCGCCACGGCCGTCGGCGGCAGCATCCGTTACGCCGCGGCGCACCACGTCACTCTCACGGGCCTCGCCGCTGGTCTCGGCACTGTTAGCGTAACGGCTCAGCAAGGCTCCATCGCGGATGCCGGAAACTTCCTGCTTGATGTCGTGGCAGCGAACCTCCGTCTCGTGGCCGGCGTCGGCATCGGTATCGGCGCTAATCCGCTCGAAACGTCCGTCGATGTCCTCGCGGCCCGTGCCGGCGACGGCGGCATCTTCATCACCGAACAAAACGCGATCGCCATCAATTCGATCTCCGCTGTGGGTGTCAACCGTGTCGGCTCGAATGGAGCCACCTTCCAGCAAGTCGACGCGGCTCTCAGCGACCTCGCCACCATCTCTGGCAATGGCAGCATCGTCTTGGTCGCGCTCGCCGGCACGATCACGGTTGCCGATGGCGCCAGCCCGGCCAATGGCGTGGGCATCGATGTCGCTGGTTTCGGCAATATCCGCCTCGAATCCCGCAGCCCGGATGCCACCCGCACGCACATTGCTCTCAATGCGATCGTCCGCTCCGAGCTCGGTCGCATCACGATCCTCGCCAACGGCGATGTCACTCAATCCGCCGCAGGTGACCTCATCGCGAATGGCGGCACTATTGATGTCCAATCTCAGAACGGCTCGATTCTCATGAGCGCCGGAGCCCTCGCGCAGACCGGCGGTGGATCCATTCGCTACTTTGCCTCCGTCAATGTGGCTCTCGGTCGCCTCAACGCGGGAACCGGCGACATCAGCGTCACCGCGCTTGCTGAGTCGATCCTCGATAGCGGCGACACCGCCGAAGACCTGATCGGCGGCAATTTGCGCCTCGTGGCTGGCGTAGGCATCGGCACGGGAGCCAATCCGGTCGAAACGGCCGTCGGTGTCGTCGCGGCCCGCGCCGGCCGTGGCGGCATCTATCTCCGCAACGCGGCCGCCCTTGCCGTCGACACCGTGGGAGCCGTCACGGTTGGCCGTGTGGATCTCGACGGCGGCGCTCCGGTGGCGCTGCGGCAGACGGACGCCGCTCTCGCGGGTGTCCGCACCCTCGCGGGCAACTCCACCATCGTGCTCCAGACCGCCGGCGGTTCCATCGCCGTCCACCAGGCCATTGTCGCTCGCGGCGCGGGGAACGTCCTGCTTGCGGCCGGACCAGCCGGCGCCACGCCGTCGCCGATCTTGCTGCACGCGCCGGTCCAGTCCGCCACCGGCCATATCTCCGTTGTCGCCACCGGCGCGGTCGCTCAGAGCGCCGTCGGCTCCATCGCCACCGCGGGTGGCACGGTGGATGTGGAGGCCCTGAATGGCTCCATCGTCATGGAGAATGGTGCCGTGACTCAATCCTCCGGCGGCTCCATCCGTTACCGCGCTTCCGCATCGGTGGTGATCGCCAGCTTGAACGCCGGTGCCGGTTCCGTCAGCGTCGCCGCCCTTGCCGGTGCCATCGAAGATGGCGGCGATGCGCACCTGGATCTTGTCGCGGTGGGAGCGCGGTTGGTCGCCGGAACATCGATCGGCGCGCCCCTTAACCCGCTCGATACTGCCTTGGCTACCCTCGCCGGCCGCACGGCGAATGGCAGCTTGACTCTGAGTGACGTCGATTCCCTTTCCGTCGACACGGTCGGTCCGGTCACCGTGAACCGTGTCGCGCCGGACGGCACTACTCCAGTCAACATCCAGCAGACCGATGCCGCCCTGAGCGACCTCCGGGTCACGGGTGGAGATGTCAATCTCCGGGCCTTGAATGGCAGCCTGGTCGTCCACGACGGGGCTGCTCTGGCTGACGGCTCTGGCATCGTCGTCCTTGGTGCCGGTGCCATCCTGCTCGAAGCTTCCACCACGGATGCGTCCGATACGAAGGACATCACCCTCAACGCCGCGATTTCCGCTCAGGGCGGTACCATTACCCTCCACGCCAATCGCCACTTGATCTTGGGCGCGGGTGGAGCCGTCGCTACGACCGGCGTCGGGGAGATCTCAGCCTCCGCGCGCCATGGCTCGATCGTTATGAATGTCGCGGCCTCGGTGCAGACGGCGGGCGGCGAGATTCGCCTTGATGCCGCGCTGGATGTCAGTGTCGGTCGCGTCTTCGCTCCCGCGGGCCGCATCGAAATCACTGCCGTTGCGGGCCGCATCGAAGAGAGCACTCCGTCCGATGCCGCCATCGATCTTGAAGCCGCGACGCTCTCGCTTCAGGCGGGCGCGGGCATCGGCACGTTGGAAAGCATCGAAATCCAGGTCACGACCGTATCCGCCCTTGTCGCTGGTTCCGGTGGAATCGCCCTCAGCGACCAGTCAGGCGGTGTCGCTGTTTCGCACGCGTCCACGGCAAATGGCCCCATCGCCATCGAAGCCATCGGCGGTGACCTCGTCGTCACGGAACTCACCGCCGGCGGCGCGGGCTCCGTGCTGCTCCGCACTGTCGGGGCGGGGCACATCCTCGTCGGGACGGTCTTCACGGCCGGTTCCGCGCAACTCCTCTCCGCGGCCGCCATTGAGGAACTCGGTGCCGATCTCGAGGTCGATCTCGCCGCCGCCACATTAACGCTCCAGGCCGTCTCCGGCATCGGCGCTCTCGCGGCCCTCGAAATTGATGCCGTCACGCTGGCCGCCGCCACCGTCACCGGCGTGGGGCCGATCGATCTTTCCGATCTCGCCGGTGGCTTGTCGGTTTCTGGCGCCTCTACCGCTAACGGTTCCATCACCCTGCGCGCCACCGGTGGCGACTTGCTCCTCGCCCAGGTCGGTGCAGGCACCGGCCAGCCCGTGACCCTCACCACGCTCGGCTCGGGCAATATCTTCGTTGGCCGGGTCTCCACGAGCGGGACCATGACGCTCGTCGCGGCGGGAGCCGTCGAGGAACTCGGCGGCGATCCCGAGGCTGATCTACTGGCCGCCAGCCTCAGTGTCACTGCTGGCTCCGGTGTGGGTGCTGCGGGCACAATCGAACTCGATGTGGCCACGCTCCTCCTGGCTCAAGTCACCGGTGCGGGTGCCATCGATCTGCGCGATCTGGCGGGCGGACTGGTGGTGACGCAGGCCGTGACCAGCCAGGGGGCGATCACGCTGGGCACCGAAGGCACCCTTTCCCTCGCCAGCGTAATTGCCGGTGGGGCAGGGGAGATCGCTCTCACCGCGGCGGCTGGTGGCGATATTCTGGTCAATTTCGTCACCACGACCGGCCTGGCCACCCTGAACGCCGCCGGTCAGATCAACGAACTCGGCAGCGACTCCGCCGATGACCTCCGTGCCACTCGGGCCGTGCTTGCCGCCGGTTCCGGCATCGGCGTTCTCCGCACCTTCCGGCTGGATGTGGTCTCGCTCGATGCCGAAGTCGTGGCGGCCGGCCTGATCGCCATCCTTGATGTTGCCGGTGGCATGCGTGTCGAACGGGCCGTGACCGCGAATGGTCCGATCAATCTTCAAGCCGCCAATGGCAGCCTCGCCGTTCAGTCCTTGCTGGCCGGTGCGGGTGGTGCCGTCACGCTCAGCACCACCACCGCGGGCGATGTCCAGCTCGGCGACGTGGTGACCGCCGGCTCGGCCACCATCGTCGCGGCTTCCGCCATTGCCGAGCTTGGCAATGACACCGCCGCCGATCTCTCGGCCGCGACGGCCACCCTGCGGTCTCTGACGGGCCTCGGTGCCAATGACACCCTCGAGATCGATGTCGTCACTCTGACGCTGGCCCAGGTGATCGGCGTCGGGAATATCGACCTGCTCGACGTTGCGGGCGGTCTCGCCGTCACCACGGCGTCCACCTTCAATGGCTCGATTACCATTCGAGCTGCGGCAGGTCACCTCGTGGCTTCGAACATCTCCGCCAGCCGCAGCGGCGCGATCCACTTGGGCACCCTCAGCAGCGGCGATGTCTCCATCGACAATGCCGTGACCCTCGGCGCCATCGCCATCGAATCTGCCGGTCGTATTCTGGAACTCGGCAGCGATGTCACGGCCGACCTTACCGGTGCCACGTTGAGCCTCCGCTCGGCCACCGGCATCGGCGTGACAGGCGCCATCGAGATCGCCGTCAACGATTTGACCCTCGCCGAAGTGACCGGCGCGGGCGGCATCGATCTCGTCGACTTAACCGGCGGTCTGAATGCGGCGTCAGTTGTCAGCGCCACTGGCCCGATCAGCCTCCGCACGCTCGCCGGTGACCTTGCGATCGGCTTCCTCAGCACGGGGGGTGCCGCCACGTTGATCGCCGCCGGCGCCATTCTCGAACTTGGCTCCGACGACGCAGCCGATCTCCTTGCCGGCACCCTCGCCCTCCAGGCCGCCACGGGCATCGGTGCCGCCGGTCAGATCGAACTCGCCGTCACGACCCTCGCCTCTGCGGTCGTCACCGGTGCCGGCCCGATCACCCTCCGCGATCTCTCTGGAGGCTTGGCCGTCACGAATCTTTCGACCGCGAACGGCCCGGTCACGCTTGAAGCCGTGGGTGGCAACCTCGCCATCACCGCGTTGTCGGCGGGCAACGGCGGCTCCATCGCCCTCGCCACGCTCACCTCCGGCGATATTCTTATCAACAGCGTCGAGACCGGCGGCACCGTCTCTCTCGTTTCGGCGGGAGCCATCGAAGAACTCGGCAGCGACTCCGCCGAAGACCTGCGCGCCGTCACCCTGAGCTTCACCGCCCTCGCCGGCCTCGGCAACCTTCGCACCTTCAAGGTCGCCGTCGCCACTATTGCCAGCGGCGTTGTGACCGGAACGGGCGGCCTTGCCCTGCTGGACGTCGCCGGTGGCCTGACCATGCTCAATACGAGCACCTTCAACGGCCCGATCACCGTTGCCGTGGTCGCAGGCGACCTCTCGGTCGGTCAGATGACCGCGGGCAACCGCGGTGCCATCACCCTCAGCACCAGCTCCTCGGGCGATATCTTCCTCGACAACGTCAATACCCGCGGCACCGCCGCTATCGTGGCCGCCGGCGGCATCCAGGAATTGGGCCCGGCCTTCGATGCCGCCGCCGATGTCACTGCGCCCACCTTGAGCCTCCGCGCCGTCAATGGCATCGGCTCCGCGGGCACTCTGGAAATCGATGCCATTACCCTGGCGCTCGCCCAGGTGATCGGCGTCGGTGCCCTCGATCTTACCGATGTCCTCGGCGGAGTCGGCATCACCTCAGCCTCCACTTCTGACGGCCCATTGACGATTCGCACCGTCGATGGCGGCATGACGGCCAACAGCATCTCGGCCAGCCGTGGCGCCACGATCACGCTCGAGACCACCGTTTCCGGCAACATTGTAGTGGACAGCGTGGTCACCGGCGGAACGGCCTCGCTCTCCGCCGCCGGTCGCATTCTCGAGCTGAATGATGACGCCACAGCCGATATTTCCGCCAATGCCCTGAGCCTCCGCGCCGCCACCGGCATCGGTGCCACTGGATCGATCGAGATGAGCGCTGCCGTTCTCAGCCTGGCCCAGGTCTTGAACCCGGGCGTCATCGACTTGACCGACCTGTCGGGCGGCCTCACGGTCGCCAGCGCCTCGACGTCCAACGGTGCCATCTCCATCCGCACCGCCGGCGGCAACCTCGTCGCCGGGCAAATCCTGGCCGGCACTTCCAAGCCGATCTTCCTTTCGACCTCCGGCTCCGGCTCGATCCTCGTCAATTTCGTCGTGACCAACGGCCTCGCCACTCTCGTCTCCGCCGGAGCCATCGAGGAATCCGGCAACGACGCCGGCACCGATCTCATCGCCGGTCTCCTCAGCCTCTCGGCCGTCAACGGCATCGGAGCCATCCGCAGCCTGCAAGTCGATGCGCAAACGCTGACTCAGGCCGTCGTCTCGTCGGATGGCCTGATCGATCTGGCCGATACCGCGGGCTCGCTCGTGGCCACCTTGGCCACCACCGCGAATGGCCCCATCACCATCAAGACCCTCGTCGGCGATTTGGCCGTCGGCTCCATCGCTGCGGCAGGCGCGGTCTTCCTCCAGTCCGCAGGAGCCATCAACGAGTCTGGCGACGACGCGCCCGCCGACATCTCGGGAACGTCCATCACGCTGCGCGCTACCTCCGGGATCGGCCTCACCGGCACCATTGAAATCGAGACGTCGGCGCTGTTGGAAGCCCGCGTCACCGGTGCCGGTCTCATCGATCTGATCGATCTCAGCGGCGGGTTGACGGCCACCACTGTGGCCGCTGCCAATGGAGCTATCTCTCTGTCCACCTCCGGCGGTGATCTTATCCTCGGCTCGGTCGCTGCGGGTGGAAATGGCGCCATCCTCCTCAAATCGCTGGTGTCCGGCAGCGTCCTGATTGGCGAAATTTCGAGCGGCGGGTCCGTTCAAATAGAATCCACCCACCTGATCGAGGAATCCCCCGTTGATCCGGGTGTGGACATTACGGCGGGCACACTCACCCTCATCGCTCCGAACGGCATCGGCTCCGTCGATCCCATCGAGATTGCCGCCGTCACCGTGGCCTCCGCCCGCGCCACGAATGGTGTCGTCCGGCTGACCGACGTCTCCGGCCATCTCGACGTCGTCGACCTCGTCGCCAGCGGCCCTGCCTCCGTCTCGGTCCTCGCCGGGAACCTCGGCGTTGGCTCTCTTGTCAGCGCGACTTCCCTCACGCTCACTGCCTTCGGCTCTATCGAGGAAGTCGGTGCTGACTCGGCGGCCGATCTTGACGCCCCCACCTTGAGCCTCCTCTCCGGGGCTGGGATCGGTGGCGCTGCCCCCATTGAGATCCTGGCCGTCACCCTCGCTCTCGCTCGATCCACTGGCCCGGGCCATATCGATCTGGCCGACCTTGGCGGGGGGCTTGCGATCACGCACGCCCGGACCGCCCAGGGCAGCATCACCATCGTTACGACCGGCGGTCACTTGGCGGTCGCCGAGCTCGAAGCCGAAAACGCCGGGCGCGTCATGCTCGTCACCAACGGCACGGGCGACATCCTCGCCGGCAGCATCCTCACCCTCGGCAGCGGCGTCCTCAGCGCCGCCGGTGCGGTCAACGAGCTGGGCAGCGATGCTTCGGAAGATATCCGCGTCAACGTGCTTTCCATCCAGGCCTCCAATGGCATCGGCACCGCCGGCACCCTCCGGATCGAGTCGGCCACCCTGAGCCGGTTGGCCGTCTCCGGCGTGGGTGGCATCAATGTCGTCGACGTCGGCGGTGGCATCACCATTGCCGAAGCCGTCACGGCCAGCGGCAGCATCTCCATCCAGACCTCGGGCGAGGTGGACAAGCCGATGGAGGCCGTCAGCCTGACTGCCGGAGGCGGAGGCAATGTCACGCTCTCCGCGCTGCTGGCCTCGCCCATGCTGGTCGGGCGTATCGTCAGCGGCGGAATCGTTACCCTCAATGCCGCCGGATCCATCGAGGAGTTCGTGGCCGATGTCGCCGTCGATATTTCGGCCCCCACCGTCAGCCTCACCTCGGGTGGCCATATCGGCGGCTTCGGCACGATCGAGATCGACGCCGCCATCCTGACCTTGGCCCAGGCCGCCGGCCGCCTCGATCTCGTCGACTCCTCTGGCGGGCTCCAGGTCTTTAGCGCCTCCACCGGCAACGGCTCGCTCACCCTCGGCGCCGTTTCCGGCAACCTCATCCTCGGCCTCCTCTCCGCTGGCGGCGGCGGCGCCATCCACCTCGGCACCTCGGTCTCCGGCGATGTGGTGCTGGATAACGTCACCACCACCGGCGCCGCCGTCATCGCCTCCGCCGGCAAGATCGAGGAATACATTTCGGACGGCTCGCCCGATCTCGCGGCCGATACCGTGCAGATGACCGCCGCCACGGGCATCGGCACGCTTGAAGCCATTGAAATTGCCGCCAACACCGTCACGAATATTGCCGTCACCGGGAATGGCGACATCTCCATTGCCGACACGGCCGGCGGCGTCGAGATCGTCTCGGCCAGCGCCTTTAATGGCGCGATCGCCCTCCAGGCCGCCAGCGGCGACTTGCGCGTTCAGAACCTCCAATCGCCGGGGGCGCTTGGCGCCGCCACCCTGCGCACCATCTTCTCGGGTAATGTCCTGGTCGCTAACGTCTCCACGACCGTCAGCGTCTTCGTCAGCTCCGTTGGCCGCATTGAAGAACTCGGGGTCGATGCCGCGGCCGACATCCTCACCGAAACCGTAACGCTCAACTCCTCCACCGGCGTCGGACACACCGGCACGCTGGAAATCTCCGCCGGCACGCTGGCCGCCGCCCGGGTCACCGGCGTCGGCAATATCGATCTGCGCGACACCACCGGCGGCCTCCGCGTCGACAATGCGAACACCGTCAACGGCGCCATCGCCATTCAGGCCGTCAACGGCAACCTGTTCCTGACCAGCGTGGCCGCCGGCTCCTCCCAGCCCATCACTCTGGCCACCGTGAGTTCCGGCAACATCTTCGTCAGTTCCGTGGCCACGCTGGGCAACCTCGCCCTGAATTCCGCCGGAGCCATCGAAGAGTTCAATGCCGACTCGGGCATCGACCTCGCCTCCGCCCGGCTCACCCTGACGGCTTCAGGTTCCATCGGCGCCCAGGGCGCCATCGAAATCACCCCCGGCAGCCTCGTCTCGGCCGTCAGCGGCTCCGGCATCGTCAATCTCAACTGAGGCCAACCCCGTGAGTCGGTTGACCGATAGCTCTCCATTGCCGAACGGAGCGGAAACTCCCGCCTGCCCGGTCGGATCGATTTTGTGAGGAAAGGGCAGGGGAGTTAAAGCTGCTTCATCGCTTCGTCCATGGCGCCGAAGAGCGTGTTCATCGAGGCTTCGGTTTCGTCGCCCATGTTCGAGATGCGGAAGGTGGTGCCCTTGATCTTGCCGTACCCGCCATCGATCAGGAAACCGCGATCCTTGACCAGCTTCTGCAGCTTGGCGGCGTCGACCGTCCGGCCCCCGGGCTTCGCGCCGTTGTTCACGCAGGTCAGCGTCACGGATTCGAAACCCTGCTCTGGGAACAGTGTGAAACCATGCCGGGCCGCCCACTGCCGGGTCATCTGAACCAGCGCGGAGTGCCGCTGGAACCGGCGTTCGAGCCCCTCATGGAAGAAGTCCTCCAGCTTCGAGGCCAGCGCGTAGACATGGCCGATGCTGGGCGTGCTGGGCGTCATGTGTTGCTCGGCGTTCTTCTGGAACTCGACAAAATCGAAGTAATAACCCCGATCCGCCATCTTCGCGGCGCGGTCGAGCGCGGCGGCGGAACAGGTGAACACCGCGAGTCCCGGCGGCATGGCAAAGGCTTTTTGCGTACCCGCGAGCAGCACGTCGATGCCCAGCGCGTCGAACGGGATGCGGGTGGCGGTCAGCGAGCTCACGGCGTCGACGATGAACAGCACGTCGGGATATTTCTGCTTGAGCGCCGCGATCTCGGCGAGCGGGCTCATCACGCCGGTGGAGGTCTCGTTGTGGATCAGCGTCAGCGCGTCGAACTGGCCGGTGGCGAGCTTCGCGTCGATCTGTTCGGGCCGGATGGGCGAACCCCACTCCGCCTTGAGCCCTTCCGCCTGCTTGCCGCAGCGCTGGGAAACATCGAGCCACTTGTCCGAAAAGGCCCCGCACATGCAGTTTAGAACCTTCTTCGAGACGAGGTTCCGGATCGCGCCCTCCATGACGCCCCAGGCGGACGACGTGGAGAGATAGACGAGCCGCTTGGTCTCGAACAATTGCTGCAATTGCGGCTGCATTTTGCCGTACAAGTCTTTGAAACCCTGGCCGCGGTGGCCGATCATGGGGGACCGAAACGCCTGGAACGTCTTGTCGCTCACTTCGACCGGACCCGGAATGTGCAATTTCACATGCGCCATAAAAGGCGGCAACGTTTCACAAACCCGCCCGGCGCGCAAAAAAATTTCGTGGAAGGGGGTGTGATTCTTTGGAGCGGGCCGTGGAGGTGACGGCGAAGCCGGCAGCCGAGGGGGCCGTCGAATCGATTGTGCGAGCACCCCCCCCCCCTATTTTTTGA